>JANMIX010000541.1:0-2607 GCA_031376015.1 Acidimicrobiia bacterium
GGCCGATCAGTCATGGATGTTCCTCGTCACCCAGGCGGTGATCCTCGGCACGGTGTTCCTGTCCATCACCGTGATCACCGGAATGGCGGGTCAGATCTCGCTGTGCCAGGGCGCGTTCGCCGCCATCGGGGCATTCTCGGCCTTCCAGTTCGTGGACCGGTTCGGGATCTCTGTGCTGCTCGCCGCGCTCCTCGGAGCGTGCCTGGCTGCGCTGGTGAGCGGACTCCTCTCGCTGCCGATCCGCAAGCTCGGCGGCGTGTGGACTGCGATCGCGACACTGGCCTTCGCCTACTTCTTCGACGCGGTGGTGGTGAAGCTCCCCTTCGTCGGCGGCGGCGACACCGCCCTTCTCACGGGCACCAAGGTGGACCGCCCCGTCGTCGGGCCCTTCGACTTCGCCAGTGACGGGTCGTTCCTGGTGTTGTGCGTAGTGATGTTCATCGTGGTGTCCCTGGCCGTCACGCAGTTGCGTGAGGGAACGCTGGGCCGCACGCTGGTGGCGTTGCGGGGCAGCCAGGTGGGGGCCGAGTCGATCGGTATCTCCCCGGCACGAGCCCGGTTGATTGCCTTCGCCATCTCGGGTTTCATCGCCGGTCTCGGGGGCGCGCTCCTGGCCATGCAGCAGCAGAATGTGAACTACGGCAACAACTTCGCCCCCTTCGCCGCGCTGTTCTGGTTGGTGCTGGTGGTCACCCTGGGCGCCCGGTCGGTCGAAGGCGCCGCCGTGTCCGCCGCCTCGTTCTCGCTCTTCGATGCGGTGGTACTCAAGGGCACCTTCCTTGGTTGGCTGCTCCGCAGCCCGGACCGCATCCCGGGAATCTTCCCCATTCCCTCGCGCTGGCGACTGGTGCTGTTCGGTCTCGGCACGATCCAGTTCGCACGGCATCCCGAAGGGATCCTGGAAGCCAACAAGCGCAAGCGGTTCGAACGGTCGATGCGACACCGCCAGGGCGGCACCGATGGGGTGACGGTCGTGAGCGACGCAGAGGCAGGCAGCTTGCAGCCGGTGGGGGAGGCGAACAAGTGAGCACGGTGTTGAAGGTGCGCGACATCCGCAAGCACTTCTCCGGCATCGTCGCCCTCGACGGGGTGAGCATCGACGTGGACGAGGGCGAGCGGGTGGGCCTCATCGGCCCCAACGGCGCCGGCAAGAGCACGTTCTTCAACTGCATGCTCGGTGTCGTGCCCACCGACGGGGGCTCGGTCGAGCTGGCGGGCCGCGATGTCAGCAAGCTGCCGGTGAGCCAACGGGCCCGGCTCGGGATCGGCCGCACGTTCCAGCGGATCGAGCTGTTCCCCGACTCCACGGTGCGCGACCACCTCTTCATCGCCGAGAGGATTCGCAGCGGTACCGGCCGGCTGTGGAAGGACCTGTTGGGGCTCGGCCGCCCGCAGGCCGCCGAACTGGAACGCTGTGACGCGGTGCTCGATCTGCTCGGGCTGGGAGCGCTGGCCGATGCACCTATCGAGCGTCTGAGCCTGGGACAGTGCCGCTTGGTCGAGGTCGGCCGGGCGCTGATGACCGAGCCCAAGGTCCTGCTGCTCGATGAGCCGTCCTCGGGCCTGGATCGCACCGAGGCGGCGACGCTGGCGCGCACGCTGCGCGATGTGCAGCAGGAGCAGGGCTTCGCCATCTTGCTGGTCGAGCACGATGTGGATCTGGTGGCGAGCTTCACGACGCGCTGCTACGTGCTGGACTTCGGCTCGATGATCGCTGAGGGACCGTCGCGGGAGGTGTTGGGCAGCGCCGCGGTGCGCAGCGCCTACATGGGTGACATGGAGCCGCCGGCATGACCGCGGTGCTCGAGCTACAGAATGTGTCCGCCGGCTACGGGCCGTTCCGGGCCTTGTTCGGGGTGTCCTTCGAGCTCGGTCAGAGCGAGGCCGTGGCCCTCGTCGGCCCCAACGGCGCCGGGAAGACCACGGTGGCCCGGGTGGCGTCTGGCCTCGTGGCGCCGGTGTCCGGTTCGGTCATGGTCGACGGGGTCGACATGACCGGGGCGCGTACCTACCGCTTCGCTCGGGCGGGAGTAGCCCATGCCCCCGAGGGTCGCTCGGTGTTCGCCTCGCTGGGAGTCGAGGAGAACCTCATGCTCTCCTTCCGCCGGCTGCACGGACGGTCGGGCGCCAAGGCCTCCTTGGACCTGGCCTACGAGCTGTTCCCGGTGCTGGGCGAGCGGCGTGGCCAGCTGGCCGGCACGCTCTCGGGAGGCGAGCAGCGAATGCTGTCCCTGGCGCGGGTGATGGTCGAGGTGCCCAAGGTGCTGATTGCCGACGAGTTGTCGCTCGGCCTGGCCCCGATCATCGTCGACGAGCTGTACGAGAGCCTCGCTCGGCTACGCGGTGAGGGCACCGCGCTGCTGGTGGTGGAACAGCAGGTCGGTCACGCGCTGGCCATCGCCGATCGTGTGGTGGTGCTGGACCATGGCTCGGTGTCGTGGACGGGACCGACGGCCGAGGCCATGTCGATCGTCAACCAGACGTTCGACCTGTCGGACTGACCGACCCCGGCAACGCGGCGGCGTTCCGTCTCAGGCGGTCTTCACCGGGAGATGTTCCCAACCGCGAACGGTCGAGGTGCGTGCCTGCACCGCGCCATCCCAATCG
>JANMIX010000557.1:0-5977 GCA_031376015.1 Acidimicrobiia bacterium
GGGCCCCCGGCCGGGCCCCGGCGCACCCCCCCGCCCGCCGGGCCGGCCACCACCGCGCTGGCCGATCGCACGGCGAAACCGAGGACGAGGCACACCGTCCCCATCACCACCGCCAACGCGCCGGCGCGGCGCCGAAGGCTCATCAGCGATCGGCCGCCTTGCGGGCCTGCAGGACGCGGCGCTTGCCACTGCCGCGGGAGCCCTCGGCGGCCTCGCTCACGCCCCCGGATCGGTTGATCACCGTGAGGTCGCCGCCTAGGTACGACGACACGACCTGCGGGTTGGTGAGCACCTCCTCGGCCTCGCCCTGGATCACCACCGCCCCCAATTCCAGGGCCAGGATCTGGTCGGACACCTCGCGGATCAGAGGCATGTCGTGCTCGATGATCAACAGCGCGCACCCGGCCTCGCGCTGGATGCGCTTGATCAGCGGGCCCAACGCCTCGGTCTCTCGCTGGGCGATGCCCGAGGAAGGCTCGTCGAGCAGCAACAGGTTGGGGTCATGAGCGATGGACATGGCCAGGTCCACGATACGACGGCTGCCCGTCGACAACTCGGCCACGAACTTGTCGCGGAAGGCGCCCAGGTTCATCAACTCGATGAGGTCCTCCACGGTGAAGGCCACGTCGTCCTCCTGCTCCTGCACCGTGGGCATGTTCAACAGTGCTGCCAGGTGGTCGCGCTCGGTGAGGTGGCGTTCGAGGCCGAGGGCGATGTTCTCGGCCACGGTCAGGGTGGGGAAGATGCGGGCGTCCTGGAAGGAACGTCCGAGACCGGCGGTGGCCCGTTGATCGGGGCCCCAGTCGGTCACGTCGACGCCCTGGAAGATGATGCGGCCGCTGTCCAGGCGGGTGAGGCCCGAGATGAGGTCGAAGATGGTGGTCTTGCCGGCGCCGTTGGGGCCGATGAGACCGAGCACCTCGCCCTTGTGCACCGTGAAGGTCACGTCGTTCACGGCCCGGATGCCACCGAAGGCCTTGGTCAGCCCGCGCACCTCGAGAATGCGGTTCGCCTCGTTGCGCACGATGGGCGCCTTGGGCAGGGCGTCGAGGCGGGCACCCTCGGACCCCTCCAACGACGCGGTTCCCTGCAGGAACACCGAGCGCAGGATGTCGCCGCGCTCGAGGAGTTCGGCGGTAGGCCCGGAGAAGCGCACTTCGCCCTTCTCCATGAAATAGGCCCGGTCGGCGATGGTGAGGGCCACATTGACCGACTGCTCGACGAGGATGATGGTGCAGCCGGTGGCGTGGATCTCCCGCACGATGCCCAGCAACTGCTCCACGATGGTGGGCGCCAGGCCCAGGGACAGCTCATCGATGATGAGCAACTTGGGCCGCAGCACGAAGGCCATGCCCAGGGCCAGTTGCTGCTGCTCGCCGCCCGACAGGTTGCCGGCCATCTGATCCCAGCGTTCCTTGACCCTGGGGAAAAGACTCAGGACGTACTCGATGCGGCGCTGCACCTCGGCGGGGTCCTCGTCGGCCAGCAACCACACGCCGGCCCGGAAGTGCTCGGCCACCGTGAGGGTGGGGAACACGGCCTTGCCGCCCGGCACCTGCACGATGCCGAGCTTGGAGGTCTCCACCGCGTCGGCGTGGGTGATGTCGTGACCGTCGAAGTAGATCGACCCTGCCGCCGGGTCGACCAGCCCCGACACGGCTTTGAGCAGCGTCGACTTGCCGGCGCCGTTGGTGCCCAGCAGCGCCACGATCTCGTTGCGTTCGATGTCGATGTCGACCCCGAACAGCACCTGCACCTTGTCGTAGGCCACGTCGACCCCCCGGCACTGCAGGATCGGCCCGTCCCCCGCCGAGGCGGCGGCCGCCGCCGGGTCAGCGGCGGTGCGGCGGCGCAGTGCGGGAATCGAGAGGGCCTTCACGTGGTGCTCCCCACCGTCAGGTGATCGTGCATGGCGGCCTGTTCCAGGCTGAGGTGCTCACCACACACGGGACAGACGATCTGACCCACGGCGACGGCCTCGGCCTGCTCCACCGAACGTTCGGCATCTTCCATGATGTGACGCTCCGCCTCCTCCTCCACCAGACGGTCGGCCACCAGGGAGGGCACGAGGATGTTGTGCTTGGCCGCGATCTTGCGCAGGAACTTGTCGCGACGTTCGAACATGGCCTCGGCCGTGCCGCCGGGGTACTGGTAGAGGTTGAGCACCAACAGCGGCCCAGTCAACAGCAACGGCACGATGGAGTGGAACGTGTCACCCAGCGAGTCGTAGAGGTGCGGTCCGAACTGCACGAAGGCCTGGAAGGACACCACACCGGCCACTGCGGCGGGCACGGAGGTGAGCCCACCGATGGTGGCGGCCAGGAAGATGGTGATGCTGGGCAGCACGCTGTAGTCGCCCTGGATCACCTGGTGCTGACCGTAGGCGTACAGCGCGCCGGCGAAGCCGGCGATGCCACCGGAGACAGCGAAGGCCGAAAGGCGTGTGCGGACCAGGTTGATGCCGTAGGCGGGTGCGGCCCGCTGGTTGTCACGCGAGGCGATGAGAACCCGGCCGCTGCGGTTCCTGCGGAACGCCAGCGCCGCCATGATGCACAGCAGCAGCGCCGCACAACACAGGTAGTAGTAGTTGCGGTCGTCGCTGAGGTCGATCCGCCCGTAGAGCATGGGACGCTCGAAGGTGCTCACGACGCCGGTGGGGAGCAACTTCGAGCCCAGCCACGTGGTGTCATCGAGCACGTAGCCGTAGCAGGCGTAGGCGAAGGCCAGGGTGGTGACGGCCAGGTAGAGGCCCTGGATGCGCACTGCGGGCAGGCCCACCAGCACCGCCGCGATCACGCCAGCCAGGATCCCGGCCAGCACGGCCACGAAGAAGTCGGCGTTGTGGTTGAACGCCAGACCGCCCGCCACCGCCGCACCCACGCCGACGAGGCCGAACTGGCCGAGGCTGATCTGGCCGGCCCAACCGGTGAGGACCACCAACGACACGGCCACCATGCCGAAGATCGGCAGAGAGATGAGCTTGGGCATCTCGTCGGTGCCCACGATGAAGGGCAGCACCAGCGTGAACACCGCCGCCGCCGCCAGGATCAGGTACCGGGCTCGCACGACCTCGGCCACGTTGCGCAGTTCGGTGGGGATGGGCCGGAAGCTCCTCACCACGTCCCACGACGAGCCCCCAGCGTCCTCGGCGCGCGACTGGCCCCGGCGCTGGGTCAACAGCGCCACCAGGATCAACAGCAGCATCACCGCGCCGACGAGGCTCGACTTGCCGGTCTTGGACACCACGCAGAACTCGATGATCCCGGCGAACACCCCGGCGGTCAGGGCGACGCCGATGCGGTCCATCTTGGCGATGACCGCGGCGGCCAGGGCGTACAGCAGCGAATCGAAGCCGAGCGTGGCGTTGGCGGGCACCCCGATGAGGGGGGACTGGAAGAAGATGGCCAGGCTGGAGAGCAGACCGGCCAGCATCCCGGCCACCGTCTGCACCTTGCGCACCGGGATCCCAAGCAACGATGCCCGATCGGCGTTCTCCGCCGACGCCCGCAGAGCGATACCCACCCGCGTGTAGCGCAGGAAGAGCGCCAGGCCGATGGCCGAGCCGATGGTCACGAGCAGCGCCGCCACCTGGTTGCCGGTGAGCAGGGGCTGGCCGGTGCTGTTGTCGATCGACAGGCTGTCCCACGGGGTGGGCACCAGCGATACCTGCCCGGCCCGGGCCCCGACCCATACCGGGATGAAGAACCCGATGGCGGCGAAGGATTGGGCCACACCGATGGTGACCACGGTGAGGATGAGCCGGGGCGAACGGGCGAAGCGGCGCATCACCACCACGTCAGTTGCCGCCCCGAAGAGGGGTCCGCCCACGAGGGCGATGGGGAGCACGACCAGATAGGGGATGCCCCGCTGCACGTCGAGCAATAGGGCGAAGATGGCGGGGACCGCCCCCACCGCGGCGGCCGCGAAGTTGATGATGCGGTTGGTGCGGTAGATCAGGATGATGCCCACGGCCACGATGCCGTAGAGCGAGCCGAGGGCGATCCCGTTGATGAGCTCCGCCAGCGACGGGTGGTACACGGCCTGGATGAGCGACAGCCCGTAGAACGCCGTGACCACGGAGCGGGCGATGTCGAACGACTTCCCCTTGCGACCCGTGAGACCCATGAGGATGCCTGAGGTGATCCACGCCATGAGCCAGCACGGCATGTCCAGGCCCAACAGGTTGAACGACCCACCGCTCAAGCCCTGCTCGAGCACCAGGTAGTGCGCCACCAACGAGATGGCCAGGCGAGCCGCCAGGAACTCCGGGGCGGTGCTGTTGACCACGTCGCCGGCCAGCTGCCGAATCGGGGAGAGATCAGGGCCGCGAGCGTCCGCGGTGAGCGTCGTCACGGCCTCAGGTCCGCTTCACCGGAGCGTCGGGCTGGGGCTTGGACGGCCACCGGCCCAGGGTGACCCGGTCGCCGATCTGGGTCCAGGCGCCCTTCTTGCCGTTGTAGACCGACTTCTTGTTGCGGTTCCAATAGATGAGCCGGGCGTCCTGGGTCCAGTAGCCGCCACCCTGCGCGAACTGCAGCAGTTCGTCGGGGGTGCCAGGGCCGCCGATGCGACCCAGCGAAGGAGCTTGGGCTGCCATGTTGGCCGCGGTCAGGTTCGGGCCGGCGGCCTGTAGGAGGGACGCAAGCATGACCCAGTCCTTGGCTGCCTCGAAGATCGCCTTGCCGGCCACCTTCGGCGGGGCGGGCGCACCCTTCGCCCCCGCCTTGTAGATGCGAGTGCCACCGTTGTTGCCTTCTGGTTCCTCCGTGCCGATCTGACCGACGCCGATGGCCAGATCGAACTCACAGCCCACCTGGGGAGAGGGACAGCCGAGGCTGCCGCTCCCGTCGTCGTTGGGCCCGTACGCCTGGGCGGTGTTGTCGAAGTCCATCCCCTGGTTCGTGGCGACGAGGTTCTCGGGGTAGTAGTTGTTGCTCTGCTCCCCCGAGTAGAGGAAAGCCGGTGCCACCTGGTCGCACAGGCACAGCACCGTGGTGGCCGGATCGCCGGGCTTGTTCATCGCTGCGATGCCGGCGGCCACTTGCTTGGCGGCGGTGTTCACGTCCTGGTCGTAGAAGTACGTGTGGGTGACGTTCACCCCGCATTTGCTGCGCAGCAGCGGGATCAGGAATTTCTCCACCGTGGTCTGGTTGTCGGGGTCGTTGGTGGAAATGATGCCGAGCACCCGAGGCTTGCCGTTGAAGTTCTGCGCCGGATTCTGCGTACCGGCATAGCGCACCGGCCCTCTCATCTGTGCGCAATACCACTCGGCGAAGTGTTGCTCGATGCGTGTCGAACTCTCATCCGACCCGTAGAAATACGGGCTCAAAGCGGCCGCCAGCTGATCGCTGAAGCCCTGCCCCCCCGTGGTTACCACACCGAGGCGGGCCAGTTCCTTGTAGCAGGCTGAGCACAGCGTCGTTCGCATGTAGAGCGCAAAGGGTTTGTAGGTGTTGGCGATCGAACCCATCTCGGGGATCAGGCACGAATAGTCGGGCGGCACGCTCCGGCACTTGCCCTGGTAGGTGATGATCTTGATCTTGCGGCCATACAGCACGAAGTGCTCGTTGATGAACGACTGCCAGGCCCTGTCGAGCACTTGGGTGTCGCCATAGCTGACATAGGAGCCCTGGGCCTGGAGGATGGCGTTGACCTCGGCGCCGTAATCGACCACGTAGTCGACGACCGTGATGGTGTCCGCGGTGACGCCCTTGGCGCTTGCATTCCCGTTGTTTGCGTACGGCCCATTGGGCGTGCCCGGCACGCAGGGTGGAGCGAAGAAGGCGATCGCCGGATCGAAGGTGCGACCCTTCACACAGTGCGTGGTGTCACCGGAACGGGACACCCCTGGGGGCGTCGCCACCCCGCCGCCACCGGTCGATCCACCGCCCGTGGAACCGCCGCCGGTCGACCCGCCGCCGGTCGACCCTCCGCCGGTCGGCCCGCCACCCGGGGTCGTCACACCGGGGGTGTTCTC
>JANMIX010000605.1:0-4456 GCA_031376015.1 Acidimicrobiia bacterium
CAACCTGCTGTTCAAGGGTGCGGTCGACGACCACAGCCACTCGGTGTACACCGGCCTGATCCGGGTGCGGAAGGGCGCCAACGGTGCCAACGCCTTCCAGACCAACCGCAACATCAAGCTGGCCGAGGGAGCGTGGGCCGAGTCGGTGCCGAACCTGGAGATCGAGAACAACGACGTGCGCTGCTCGCATGCCTCCAGCGTCGGCCCGATCGACGCCGACCAGCGGTTCTACCTCGAGAGCCGCGGGGTGCCGCCCCAGGCCGCCGAACGTCTCGTCGTGGCCGGGTTCTTCGAGGAGGTCTTTGCCCGCCTCGCCGTGAGCGATCTCGTGCCGGTCCTGCGCGAATTGGTTGCATCCAAGTTGGGCACCAGGGAGCACGCATGAGGATCGACGGCGGACTTCTCGGCGATCTGACCCCCGGCACCGCTCGCAAGGTGGTCGAAGGTCGTTACCGGATCGCGCTCGTGCGCATCGACGACGACGTCTACGCCATCGGCGACCGCTGCAGCCATGCCGACATCTCGCTGTCGGAAGGGGAGATCGACACCGAGGAACGAACCATCGAATGTTGGAAGCACGGCAGTTGCTTCTCCCTGAAGACCGGCGAGGCGCTCACGCTTCCGGCCACCCGGCCGGTGCCCGCCTATGACGTGTCGGTGATCGATGGCCATATCTGGGTGGAGGTTCCCTGATGTCCGAACTCGTCATCGACGGCCTCCGCGCCGGGGTCGAGGGCCGGGACATCCTCCAAGGGGTCGACCTGGTCGTCCGCTCCGGTGAGGTGCACGCCGTCATGGGCCCCAACGGCTCGGGCAAGTCGACGCTGTCGCATGTGCTGATGGGCAAGCCCGGCTACCACGTCACCGGTGGGAGCGTGACCCTCGACGGCGTCGATCTACTGGCGCTGGAACCGTGGGAGCGTGCCCACGCCGGTCTGTTCCTGTGCATGCAGTACCCCATCGAGGTGCCGGGAGTGCATCTGATCGATGCCCTCCGCGAGGCCTTCGTGGCCGCCGGACGTCCCACCGAGGACCTGGGCGCGCGTCTGAGGGAGGAGGCGGGTCGGATCGGGTTCGAGGAACGGTTCCTGGAGCGGGCGTTGAACGTGGACCTGTCCGGCGGGGAGAAGAAGCGCAACGAGACCCTGCAGCTCTCCGTTCTGCAGCCGCGCTTCGCCGTGTTGGATGAGATCGACTCGGGCCTGGACGTGGATGCGCTCCGGGCGGTGAGCCGTCGCGTGGAGGACGCCACCAACAACGAGGGCCTCGGCGTGCTGGCCATCACCCACTACAGCCGCCTGCTGCACGAGCTGCGCCCCGACGTGGTGCACGTGCTGGCCCGGGGTCGAATCCAGGCCTCTGGAGGGCCTGAACTCGCCGAGCAGCTCGAACAGACGGGCTACGCCGGTTATGCCGATCAGGACGACGAGGCCGCCCCGGCGTCCTCGATGGCTTCGGATATGCCCGCCCCTTCGGCGCTCAGCGCCGCCGCCGATCCTTTCGCCGACCCTCTGGCGTAACCTGCCGGCCGTGCGCCGCGTTCTGCTCGCCGTGCTGTGTGTTGCGGCCGTCGCCGTGGGCGGGGCGGCGCTGTCGGACCGCGATTCGCCGGCCCCTTCCGCCGGCCCGTCACTCGTCGCTCCGGTTCCGCTCAGCCCACCGAGCACCGTCCTGCCCGACGGGTTCGACACCGCCCGGCCCGTGGCGCACCGAATCGAACTCTTCGCTCACCCTGGTGATGCCCGACCGTTGCTGGCCCTGGGCGACCCGACGCCGGAGGACTACCCGCTGTTGCTGTCGGTGATCGGCCGGCAGGGGACGGGATGGCTGCAGGTGCGCTACGCCCAGCGGCCGAACGGTTCCACCGCATGGGTGCGCGCCACCGACGTCCAGTTGGGGCGCGTCGACAACCGCGTGCAGGTCCAGATCGGCGCTCGCCGCCTGCTGGTGTTCAAGGGTCACAGCGGCCAGGAGCTCTTCAGCGCCCCGGTGGCGGTGGGGTCCGCCGCCACCCCGACCCCGACCGGGGAGTTCTACGTGGACGTCATCGTCGAGGTGGATCATCCCAGCGGCCCCTACGGGCCATATCAGTTCTCGGTCTCGGGTTTCTCGGAGGTGCTGAGGAGCTTCGGCGGCGGGCAGGGTCAGATCGCTTTGCACGGCACGAACCGCCCCGACCTCATCGGCCAGGCCATCTCGAACGGGTGCGTGCGGTTGGCCAACGCCGACCTCGTGACGCTGCTGACTCATGTGCGTGCGGGCTCGCCGGTGGAGATCGTGCCGTGAGCGACGCTGCCGCCATCCCGGCGGGCTGGACGATCAGCTCGGAGGGCAAGCTCCACCGGGAGTGGGTCTTCGAGAACTTCTCGGAGGCGTGGGCCTTCATGACCCGGGTGGCTCTGCTGGCCGAGAAGAGCGACCACCATCCCGATTGGTCGAACTCCTGGAACAAGGTCGTGATCGAGTTGATCTCCCACGACAAGGGCGCGGTCACCGAGCGCGACGTTGCTTTGGCCGAGGCCCTCAACGCCCTGAATGCCACCTGACGGCGAGGCGTCTGCGCCGCGACGGACAACTCCGCGGTATCGACTCAGCGGTGGCCCAGGCCCAGACTCAGAGGTCGGGCAGGCCGAGGGCGAGGTTGGGGGCCTCGATGCCCCCGTCGACCTCGAACACCTTGCCGGTGACGAACGACCCGGCCGGTGACGCCAGGTACAGCGCGGCGATGGCGATGTCGTCGGGTTCGCCCAGGCGCTTGAGCGGCGTACCTTCCACCATCGCATCGTGTAGTGACGGGGTCTCCAACACCGTCTCCAGCGCCGAGGTGGCCACCGAGCCGACGGCGAGGGCGTTGACCCGCACCTTGGGCGCCAGGTCCGCCGCCATGAGCCGGGTCATGTGGGACAGGGCCCCCTTGGCCGTGCCGTAGGCCACGAAACCGCGGTCGGCCATGCGGCCCATGGCTGAGGAGATGTTCACGATGCTCCCCGAACCGGCCGCCACCATGTGTGGTGCCGCGGCCTTGGACAGCACGAAGGCGGAGGTGACGTTGAAGTGGAAGGCACGCTCGAGGTAGCCGGCGCTGGTGTCGAGCAACGGGCGCGGCGCGGAGCCCCCCGCATTGTTGATGACCACGTCGATGCGACCGAAGGTGCTCATGCACTGCTCGGCCAGTGCCGCGGTGGCGTCGTTGTCATTCGCGTCGGTGGGCACCACCAGCGCTCGCTGTCCGAGGGCCTCGATCTGGCGGGCGACGCCTTCGAGTTGCTCCACCGTGCGGGCGGCCAGCACCACATCGGCACCTGCCTCGGCCAGCGCGAGCGCGCAGGCGGCGCCGATACCGCGGCCGGCACCGGTCACGATCGCTGCCGAGCCGTCGAGTCGAAATCGATCCATGAGTGCCATGGAGGGGCACCCTACCGATTGGCCGGGGTTCGATGATCGTCCGGACAGCGCCTGGGCAGCACGCGGACACGGCGCGGCCACGAGCGATAGATTCCCCGGACACAAGACGTGACGAGGGGGCCATCGTGCGGACCAAGGCAGCCATCCTGTGGGAGATCGGCAAGGAATGGAGCGTCGAGGAGATCGACCTCGATCCGCCCAAGGCGGGTGAGGTGCTGGTCGAGATGGCGGCCTCGGGGTTGTGCCACTCCGACGAGCATCTCGTCACCGGTGACCTGCCCGCGGCGCTGCCGATGATCGGCGGACACGAGGGAGCGGGCATCGTCAAGGAGGTGGGCCCCGGCGTGTCGTGGCTGGCCCCCGGCGATCCGGTGGTGTTCGGGTTCATCCCCTCCTGTGGCCGCTGCCCGTCCTGCGCCACCGGTCATTCCAACCTGTGCGACCTCGGAGCGCAGCTGCTCTCGGGCCGCCAGATCAGCGACCAGACCGCCCGGCATCACGCCGATGGCCAGGACCTCGGGCTCATGTGCTGCCTGGGCACCTTCAGCCATCACACGGTGGTCAGCGAGGCCTCCTGCATCAAGGTCGACCAGACGGTGCCGCTCGACAAGGCCTGCCTGTTGGGCTGCGGCGTGGTCACCGGTTGGGGCTCGGCGGTGTACGCGGCCGAGACAGCGCCGGGGGACACGGTGGTGGTGGTGGGCATCGGTGGCATCGGTGCCAGCGCCATCCTGGGCGCCAAGGAGGCCGGGGCCAAGCAGATCCTCGCCATCGACCCGGTGGAGTTCAAGCGCGAGAAGGCGCTGCAGCTGGGAGCCACCCACACCGCCGCCTCGCTGGAGGAAGCCATCGGGGTCGTGCTCCCCGAGATCACCTGGGGCCGTATGGCCGACAAGGTCATCATGTGCATGGGCGTCGGCGACGGGAACCTGATCATCCAGGCCCTGACCGCGGTGAAGAAGCGCGGCATCGTGGTCATCACCAACATCCACCCGGCCGCCGAGCTGTCCGCCGCGATCAGCCTGGTTGATCTGACCCTCTCGGAGAAGCG
>JANMIX010000648.1:0-14633 GCA_031376015.1 Acidimicrobiia bacterium
GTGCTGGCCTGCGCCGTGGTTCGGTGCCTCGCCGAGTCCGCCCCGCAGGAGCTCAGGTGGGCGGGCGAGCCACGCCGCCGCGGGCGGTGGCCGAGAGGTCGGCCAGGTGCACCAGGGCGTCGCCCTCCGACGCCAGTGGCTTACGGCTGTAGCCCAGCACGATGCCGGTACGGCTGGCCCGGATGGGCGTCGAGCGGGTTCCGAGCGCGTCGCCGATCACTCCGAGCACGTCGCCGCGCTGCACCGGTTGGCCGGGGTACACGTCGATGCGCACGATGCCGCTGCGCCGCGCCCGTTCCCAAGCGCTGTGGCGCACCACGACTCCGGGCTGTGCGGGCGCTCGGGGTGCGTCCTCGATCATGCCCAACTCGGCCATCACCCGGAAGGTGCCATCCACGGCGGTGCGGATGGCGGCCTCGTTGAAGCGATGCGCCTCACCGCCCTCGTAGACCAGCAGCGGGATGCCACGCTCGCGACACGCCCAGCGCAGCGAGCCGTCCCGGTACACCGCGTCCACGGTGGCCGGCGCCGCGAAAGCACCGGCCAGACGCTCCACCTTTGGGTTCGACAGGTCGACGCGCAACTGGGGCAGGTTGGTGCGGTGATCGCTGCCGGTGTGGAAGTCGAGGCCGTATTCGCAGCGATCGACGACCTCGGTCATGAACAGGTGCGCCAACTGCGAGGCCAGTGAACCCCGCCGCGAGCCGGGGAAGGAACGGTTCAGGTCACGGCGGTCGGGCAGGTAGCGGCTCTCGTTCACGAACCCGAACACGTTCACGATCGGCACCGCCACCACCACGCCGGCCAGCTCGCGGGGTACCAGCCGGTGCAGGACCTGGCGGATGATCTCGATGCCGTTCAGCTCGTCGCCATGGATGACCGCGTTCAACCACAGCCGGGGGCCGGGGCGCCGGCCACAGATGACCGACACCGGCATGGACAGCGAGGTGTCGGTTGGCAGGCGGGCCACCGGGAGTTCGACGTTGCGCCGGGTCCCCGGAGCGATGACGGTGCCGGCGATGGCGAAGGGGGTGTTCCGGGCGGCCCGAGGGGCACGGGTGCCGCGGTCAGCCACGCACGCGGTCCCGTGTCTTGTTGGGCGCCGCGCTGCGCTCGAGGAACTCGACGATCTTGCCGGCGACATCGACGCCCGTGGCCCCCTCGACCCCTTCGAGGCCCGGCGAGGAGTTGACCTCCATGACGACCGGCCCGTGGTTCGACTGCAGGATGTCCACGCCTGACACGTTGAGGCCCAACGTGCGCGCCGCTCGCACCGCGATCGAGCGCTCCTCGGGGGTGATGCGATGCTTGGTGGCGCTGCCCCCCCGGTGCAGGTTGGAGCGGAAGTCGCCCGGTGCGCCCTGTCGTTTGATGGCGGCCACCACCCGTCCCCCCACCACGATGGCGCGAATGTCGGCGCCACCGGCCTCCTTGATGTACTCCTGCACCAGGATGTTGGCGTCGAGCTGGCGGAACGCGGCGATGACCGACTCGGCCGCCTTCTTGGTCTCGGCCAGCACCACGCCCACCCCCTGGGTGCCCTCCAGCAGCTTGACCACCACCGGGGCGCCGCCGACGGATTCGAGCAGCCCGTCGATGTCCTTGGTGGAGTGGGCGAAGCCCGTGACGGGCAGGCTGATCCCGTTGCGGGCCAGCAACTGCAGACTGCGCAACTTGTCGCGGCTGCGGGTGATGGCCTGGCTCTCATTCGCGGTGAACGTGCCCCGCACCTCGAACTGGCGCACGACCGCGGTGCCATAGAACGTGTGGGAGGCCCCGATGCGGGGGATGACGGCGTCGAAGCCCTCGAGCTCGCGGCCCTGGAAGATGATCTGGGGCCGCCGCGAGGTGATGTTCATGTAGCAGCGCAGGTAGTCGATGACCTTGACCTCGTGGCCCCGCTTCTCGGCGGCTTCGCTGAGCCGGGAAGTGGAGTAGAGCGACGCGTCGCGAGACAGGATGGCGATCTTCATGGGCGTGCGCTCCTGCGGGGGACGGGCGGTCACCCTAGTTCCCGAGGTGGCTCGTGGCGGTCGCCGCCGCCGAGAAATGATCGGCCCGGATCGATCACGAACCGGCGCTTCAGTGCCGAGCGGCCGAGCAGCATCCGAAAGCCCATTTCGTCGCGGCGTGTCAGGGTCATCTCGATCTCGAAGCGCTCACCCATCGTCGCCAGCGTGGTGCGGATCACGGGGCGAACCTCGACCTCGCCGTTGGAGGAGCGCACCTCGCGGTGCTCGACGAGCGGCACCTCGCAGCGGACCTGCGTGTCATCGTCGCCCTGCACCGGGTGAACGGCGAAACGCACGTGGGTGGCGCTGGTCTCCAGGTCGAAGGCGTGCAGTGAGGACGATCGTGCTCCGGTGTCGATCTTGGCTTTCACGTAGGCAACCCCGAGGTCGGGCAACGCCACCCATTCGCGCCAACCGATCGCGGTCTTCATCGGTGCGGGGTCCGGAAGGAGGGAACCGACGGGTTGTACACCGGCCACAGCAGACCCTCGCCGGTGTCGAGCACCAGGGCGCCGTTGAGCTGCAGGTCGCCGACGGCCTCCGCCGCGCCCTCCGAGACGGTGGTGGTCCAGTGTTCCGGCAGCGCGTCGAACGTCAGCCGGGCCGGCGTGCCAGGTGGGTCGCTCTCGAGCCACACCGCGATCAGCGGCGCGCCCGTGTCCCGGCGCAGGAATCCTCGACGCAGCTTCAACGCCCGCCAGTACACGGGGGTCCGAGGCAGGCCGGCGTCGTCGGGGTCGGCCTCGAAGCGCCGCCGTAACGCCCGCTGCGCCTCGGCCCACTCGCTGGCCAGCCGACCGAAACCGGGCGGCGGGGCGCGGCGTACCCGGTCGGGTACGAACGGTTCGAGATCGATGCCCCGCACGAGCCCGGCGAAGTCCTCGTCGGCCTCAGGATCGCTGTCGCTGTCGCTGTCGCTGTCGGTGTCGGGCGCAGGGTCGGCGTCCGTGCCGAGTTCGGCGTGGGGCGAGGGCGCGGGCGCGGGCGCGGGCGCGGACTCGGGTGGCGGCGTGGCACGCGGCTCGTCACTGGGGACGCCGGCATCGGGGTCGGGGATGTCGGTCACGGCAGGCGATCCCGGAGCCAGTCGGTGACCAGACCCATGGCCTCTCGCCGGCGCCCTTCGAGGTAGTGCGTGGCGCCCGCGAGTTCGACGTAGGTCGCGTCGTCAGACGCCGACGCGGCGTGGATGGCTTGGGCCTGATGCCGGCGGATCTCCGTGTCGGCGGTGGGGTGCACCACCAGCGTGGGGATGCCGACCCGCCCGATGGTGTCGCGCAGCGACGCGGGGGAGGACAGCGCCGACCACGTCGAGAGCCATCCTCGTGGGGTCATGATCCGGCCGAGCCCACCGACGCCGCGGTTGGCGTCGAAGGGATCCGGGAAGGCGAAGATCGAACCGAGCGGACGGTCGTCGGGATCGATGTCGAGATCCAGGTAGGCCGGATCGGCCAAGGTGCGCTCGATGGTCAGGTACGAGGCGTGCACCGCTCGGGATCGCAGGTCGCGCCACCCCGCGGTCCCACGCTCGGGCGCGCCGGCGCCACGAAGGCCGGCACGCGCCGCGGCCTGGGCCGACTCGACCTGCCGGGCGATGGCGTCGATGCGCTCGACCCGGGCCCGCTGCGCGTCCCGGTACCGGGACAGGAACGCGGGCTCGTAGCGGCTCGGCTCCGGCCAGGGTCGCCATCCGTTGTCGGGGTCGTACATGTCGAGGGTGGAATCCATGGAGAAGCCGTCGCCCTCCACCGTCACCGACGGGTCGATGACCTGCAGCATGAACACACCCTCGCCGGGGTGAGCCGCCAGCGCTATGAAGGCGTCGCCCAGGTCATGACGCCACTGCGCCAGGGCCATGAGTGAGCCCCCGCCCGAGTTGCCGAGCAAGGCGACTGCCTGCAGGCCGGGTTCGGCCTCGTGCAGCCAGTTCACGGCGGCGGCGACGTCCTCGGCTGCCTTCTCGTGCAGGCAGTCGATGTCGTTGTTGACGTAGCGGGTGGAGATCCCGAGCACGGGGTACCCGGCGGCGGCCAGCAGTGGCGCCGCGTAGTGGGTCGAGAAGTCGGCACGAGGATGGGCGAGCACCACGCCCGTGCTTCGGGCCTGGCCCGGCGACGGGCGCCAGAGGATCCCTCGCACCACCGCGCCGTCGGTTGACACCACCGTCGCCGGTTCCCGGCGGAGCGCGACGGCCGGTTCGTCGGCCACCTCGGGCCAGTACCCGAGCCGGGGCCGGTTCAAGCGGGCGAAGGCGTCGTGGCCCGGTGGAACTTCGGCATGGGCGGGGATTCCAGCGCGGGAGAGGGATCGGTCAGCAGCGATCGCGCATGGGCACGGTCGGCCTCGGTGTAGGGAGCGGTGTCGGTGCAGAACTCCACCAGGATCCCGTTCGGATCCATTGTGTAGATGCTCACGCAGAAGCCGTGGTCGATCTCCATCACGTCGTGGCCGGAACCGACCCACGCCTCGACGCGCCGGGCGATGTCGTGGAGGTCGGTGGCGGCGAAGGCCACGTGGTTGACCCACGCCTCCAACCCGAGGCCGGTGGAGATCGCCGTCGAAGCGGCCGCCATGGTCTCGTCGTGCAACTCCCAGAACGCGATCATGCCGTCGCCGGTCTCGTAGAAGAGGTGCTTGGCCCATCCGCCGGCGGGCGTGGGGGCCACGACCCCCTTGCACAACTCGAAGCCGAGGACTTCGCCGTAGAAGCGGTGCGTGGCCGCCAGATCTCGGGCCGCCAGGGCGATGTGGTGATACCCCATGGAGGGGCACAGTACTTTCCTGGTGGTGGGCGAGCGCATGGCAGTCGCAGCAGCGCTGGCCATGCTGGCGCTGGCGGGGGCCCTTGCGATCTTCGTCCCTCCCACTGCGACCGACGAGCGTGGGGCTCCCGCGATCGCTCGGTTGCTCGACGCCTGGACGGCAAAGCTGTCGGGTACCTACACGGTGGAACTGCACGTCAGCCGTCAGCAACCGGGAGGGGGCTCCTTCGACGTCGATGAGGTGCTGGTGCAGAGACCGCCGGATCGGCTCCTCTCCGGCCTGGGCACCGTCAACGGCCGCTTCGAGGGCCGTCTCGTGCGGTGCCGCACTTCCACTGAAGGGGTCGAGTCGTGTGCACCCACCGCTTCGGCCCGGAGCTATGCCGCGGATGTGGCCGCCGAGTTGGACACGCTGCGCAGCTACGTGGAAGGTCCCCGTCCGCTGTACCGGACGGTCGGGTACGGCCGAGGGTGTTTCGGGCTCGAGCTGGCCCTCGCCCTGCCGGCACCGCCCTATGGCCAGGAGGCGCTGTTCTGTTTCGACGAGGTCACGGGCGCACCCCGTCTCACCGTGATTCGCCGTGACGGCCTCATCGAACGGGTCGAGGCGACGCGCATCTCGACGGAGGTGACCTTCGGCGATTTGCGGTCCCTGGCCGCAGGGGAGCCGTACGTGGTGCGGGGACGCTGAGCGCCGGACGCGCCTAACGTGACCGCAGTGTTCTTGGGTGACGACCTTCTGGCCTACCTGGTCCTGGCGCTCGGTGGCGCCATGGCAGTGGGCAACCTCCTGGCCGTGGTGCGTCCACCCGAGCAGCCTCGGATGGAGGGCGATCTCCCGCGGGCGCCCGCCGCCCGCAGCATCACGATGAGCGTGCTGGGGGCCGTCGCCGCGCTGTGGGCGGTGGCCTCACTTCTGCGCTGAGACCTGAGGTGGCGTTCCGGCCCGACCGCCCAGGCCGCCCAGCCCTTGCCACAGGAGGCGGGTGAGTTCGTCGGTGAGTCGGGCGCGGGTCATCGTGCCGCGGCTCAGCCACCAGTCACCAGCCATGTGCACCATGCCCACGATGGCGAAGGCCCAAGGTTCGGCCGAACCCGAATCCTGGCCCGCCAGACGGAGTTGCTCGCCCAGCACCACGGCCACCCGCCGGCCGATGTCACCCACCAGACCGGATTGGGTGGCCTCGCCGGCAGGGGAACCCAGCCGGCTCACCAAGAAGCCATACACGGCGGGATCCCGTTCCACGATGCGCAGGTAGGCGTCGATGGTGGAGCGCAACAACTCCTCCGGCGCGGCCTCGCGTTCGAGTGACTGGCTCAGTTCGCTCACCAAGCCGGTCGAGAACCGCTCGGCGATGGCCTCGGCCAACCCGTCGCGGTCGCTGAAGTGTTTGTACAGGATGGGCTTGGTGACGCCGCCGGCGGCGGCGATCGCCTCCATGCTGACCCCGGCCCCCTGTTCGCGGATCGCCCCGACGGCAGCGTCGAGCAGTTCCTCGCGCCGGCTGGCGCGCGCCGCGGATCGATCGTTGGAGATTGCGCGACGCCGTGTCATCGGCGTCGACCGTATTGAGCGGGTCACCGCAACGCAACGTCAGGTCCGGAATGCACCGGAATCTCCCCCGCCGGTGACGATGGTGGCGATCTCCGCTCCGCGGCCGCGCCGGGAACGTCGGAGACAACCCCTACGCTCGCTGCGTGTCCACCCCGCTGTCGCGCCGTGATCTGCTCCTCGGCGGATTGGGCGCCGCGGCGCTCGCGGCGGCCGGATGTTCCGACGGGAGCGGCCGCGCTGTGGCGCCGTCGAGCTCCACGGGCGGCGATAGCACGACGGCCACCAGCACTTCGACGCCGGCATCCTCGACGTCGACTCGCGGGGGCGGTCCCGCCCGTTTCGTGCAGTCGGGGCCCGCGACCTCCGACGCGGTGGCGCTCACCTTCCACACCAACGGTGATCCGCTGGTGTGTGCTCGCCTCTTCGAAGAGGCCAAGGCGATGGGCGTGCCGATCACGCTGTTCCTCGTGGGGACCTGGCTCGAAGGCCACACCGATCTCGTGCGCCAGCTGTCGGCCGATGGTCACGAGTTGGCCAACCACACCTACACGCACCCGTCGCTGGGCACTCTCGGAGCGCCGGCAGTCCTGGGCGAGATCGAGCGGTGCCGGGCGGCCCTCATGTCGGTCACCGGGGCACCGGGCCGGTGGTTCCGACCGTCGGGTATCGACGTGCCCACCGAAACGATTCTGCGCGAGGCCGGTGCGGCGGGTTACGACACGGTGGTCGGTTACGACATCGACCCGCTCGACTACCAGGACCCGGGCGTCGCCGCGGTCGAGGATCGCGTGCGGGTCCGGCTCCATCCCGGGGCCATCGTGAGCCTGCACACGGGGCACGAGGGAACCGTGAGTGCGTTCGGCGACATCGTGCGGTCCGTGCGCTCGGCCGGTCTGCGCCTCACCACCGTGTCGGGCCTACTCGGCTAGCCGACTCAGCCGTCGGAGCCGAGCCTGTCGAGTAACTGCTCGAGTTCGAGGATCGCCTCGGTCGTGACGATGCCGGCCAGTTCGCCCGTGGGGGTCAGCACGGGCACATGGTCGACCCCGGCATTCACCATCACCGCCAGCACCTGCCCGAGGGTCCAGTCCTGCATTGCTCTCGGCGCGTCGCGGCGCATGTGGTCCTCGACCGAATGGTCGGCCCACTCGACGGGCGCCACCGCCAAGGCATCGTCGAGCAGCATCATCCCCAGGTAGGTGCGGCCTTTCACCACCGGCACTGCCTGGCGTCGGGCCATCGCCACGTGCTCGGTGAAGAACTGCGCCAGGCTGTCCTCGGGGCCACAGGTGGCCGGATCCGTTCCCAGCGCACGGCTCACCGGCAACGCGGCCCGCATCTCGATGTGCCCCGCCCTTCGGCGCTGTTGGTACGCGGACACCGAAGCGTCGCCCATCAGCAACTGGGCCACCACCGCAGCCAGCAACCCCGGCACCACGAAGCCAGGGCGGCCCGTCGCCTCGGCCACGAACATCACCGCCGCCAGCGGCACCCGGTAACCCGCCCCTAGGAAGGCGGCCACGCCCACAACGATCAGCAGCGACTGATCGGGCACGTGCAACCACCCGCCTATCACTCGCCCGGTCAGCGCGCCCTGCACGACGAGCGGCAGGAACACCCCCCCGGCGCCACCGGCCACGACGGCCACCAAGGTGGCGACCACCCTGATCGTGCCCAACAGGGCCACGGCCCACAGGGCCCGTTCGGGATCGAGTGACCAGCGCAGCGCGTCGATGCCCGCGCCGAGCGAGAGAGCCTCGCCGTCGAACGCCGCTCTCGACGCGGCCACCAGACCAGCCAATACTGCGACCGCCACCGGCAGGCGAACGAGTGGCGACACCGAATTGGCGACACGCTTTGCTCCTTCCACCAAGGCCGCGAACATCCGCGCACCGACTCCGCAGCCCAACCCCACGAGCACCGCCGCCCCGAGGTCGCGCAGATTGATGGGCGGGGTGCCCGCCACGGCGAACAACGGCTCCGTGCCGTTGAAGGCCACGAAAACGGTGTAGCCCGTGGCCGAGCCCACCAGCGCGGGCATCAGGCTGTTGCGAGCCAGATCGTTCTGGAAGGGCACCTCCATGGCGAAGATGGCACCGGTCGCGGGGGCCTTGAAGATGGCGGCCACACCTGCCGCCGCGCCCGCCACGAGTGCGGCATGCGGGTCCACCTGCAATATCCGACTCAGGCGACGCTGCAGGGCGGTGCCGATGGCTGCACCGGCATAGATCGACGGTGCCTCGGGACCCATCGCGTTCCCTGATCCGATCGTGAGGATCGATGCAACCAGTCGTGCCGGAACCGGACGTGGATCCACCGCGCCTTCACGAGTGGGCACTGCCTTGATGTACTCATCGGAGGTGGACGGCGAGACGCCCCGGCCTGGCCATCGCAGCACCAGGAAGGCGGCGACCAGTCCGAGGCCGGGTGCCATCGCCTGGATCCAGGCCGGCTGTCGCAACACCCAATTGAGCAACCCGCGCTCGCTCACGCGGGAGAAGGCCACCGTGACAAACCCCACGAGCACACCGATGCCTCCCGCCACGATCACCACATCTCGGCTGCGTACCGCGAGTGCTCGTAGTTCGTCGCCGGCCCGGCCGGCGCGGCTCAGACGTACCAACCGATGGCCCACGCCTGGTCGGGAGTTTCGCCGGTGGCGTTGGACGACGTGGTGAGGGAACCGGCGGCGTGAAGCGCAGTTCGGTGCGGTTGAGCGGTGTTCCCCGCAGCCCCCGAACGTTGCATATCGCAACTATTGTTCCTAGCCTGCCGTAGAGGCAACCAGCTCTCGATACCGCAAAAGACACAACAAAGTGGGGCGAAATGGGCCGTCACAGCCGGACCTCGCCAGAATTCGTAGGAACCTCAGTACACGCATTGGCGCAGGTGTTGGTGGTCGACGACGATCAGGGCGCCGCATCCGAACTGCGGGCCGGACTCGAGCGACACGGTTTGTCGGTGCGCGAGGTCACCAGCGCGGACGACGCCCTCGTCGTACTGGAGGACTCCTCTCCGGACTGCGTGGTGATCGCTCTCAGCCTGTCCGGCTCCTCCGGTGTGGAACTCATGCGGGAGGTGAATGACCGGGGTTCGCTGCCCATCATCGCGGTGACCGACGAGCACGACGTCGATGATGCCGTGTCCTGCCTCGAGGCTGGGGCCGACGACTACCTCACCATGCCCCTGGATCCGCGGGAGTTCGCGGCACGGGTGCGGGCGCTGGTGCGTCGCCGGATGCCGCCGTCGGTTCGCGAGGACTCGGCCCTTGATGTCGACCTCGGCGAGGGCACCGCCTACCTCGACGGCCAACGGGTTGCCCTCACCCCGGTGGAGCAACGGGTGCTGAGGGTGCTGGTGGACGCCGACGGGGAGCCGCGCACCCGCCAGCAATTGGCCGATCAGGTCTGGAGCGACACGGAACTGAAGGATCTCCGCGTTGTCGATGTCAATATCAGCCGTCTGCGCCACAAGTTGGAGGCGGATCCCTCCAGCCCGCGACACCTTCGCACGGTGCGAGGCCGGGGCTACCGCTACGCCCGCTGACGCGCCGTCACCTCACTTGGTCGTGCTTGCGGCCAAGGGGTGAGTTCACCGCGACACCCGGTGCTCAGCAGCAGTCGTAGACGGCGCGCACGAGTCGGTCGGCGCGGCTGTCGCCGTCGAAGCGGAGGTGGTTCATCACGTAGGCGAACCCGAGACCGCGAGCGGGATCGGCGAATCCGAGCGAACCGCCTGCGCCTGGATGACCAACGGCGGTCTCGGCCGCCGAGGCCGACAGGAAGGGTGCCAGGGCGAACCCCAGACCGAACCGGGTGGGGAGGCCGAGCACCTCGTCGGTGCCGTCGCTACGGATCTCCGCTGCCGCTCGGAGGGTGGCGGGGGTGAGCACCTCGACGCCTTCGACGGTGCCGGCGGTGGCCGCGTACAACCGCGAGAGCGCGCGAGCGGTGGCGACGGAGTTGGACGAGGGCATCTCCGCGGCGTGGAAGGGCCGCGTGTTCCATCGGTCGTCGTAGTCGAAGAGGCCGCCGGGACCGTTGAACGCCCGGGCCAGCAACGAGTCGCCCGTGGCGAACACGTCGACAAGCGCCTTGGTCTCCGCGTCGGGAGGAGGCGGCGGTACGAGCCGGGCGAGCCGAGGCTCGATCGCCTCGGGCAGACCGAGCCACAGGTCGATGCCGAGAGGCCCCGCAAGCTCGTCGGCGAGGTAGGTGCCGATGGTGCGACCGGTGACCCGTCGCACCAACTCGCCCAGGAGCCATCCATAGGACCGCAGGTGGTAGCCGTGCGTGGTGCCCGGTTCCCACACGGGTGCCTGAGCGGCGGCGGCCGCCACCACGCCATGCCAGCCCACGACGTCATCGAGGGTCACGGGCGCATCGATGACCGGCACACCGGCGCGGTGCGAGAGGACCTGGGCCACGGTGATGGCCGCCTTGCCGGCCTGGGCGTATTCGGGCCAGTACGTCGCCACTGGAGCATCGAGGTCCACCAGGCCCCGTTCGACGAGCCGCAGCACGCAGATGGCGGTCACGCCCTTCGTGGCCGAGAAGGTCAGCACCGGGGTGTCGGCCTCCCAAGGCCGGCCCGTTTCGGGATCGGCGACGCCTCCCCACAGGTCGACCACGATCCGGCCGTCGAGGTGCACGCAACAGGCGGCGCCGATGTCACCGCCTTTGGTCAGGTTGGCGGCGAACGCCTCGCGGACCGGTTCGAAGGCGGGATCGACCTTGCCGTGGATCATCCGCCCGCCGCCAGGCGAGCCTGCACTTCGGGCCGGCGCAGTGGCGGCACCGTGGCCGGAGGTCGTTGCCTCGGCGGCAGGATGCCCAACAGCTGGCGGGTTGCCTCGGCCACCGCCTGCACCGCCTGGTCGTAGGCCTCGGTGGCGCCGGCGGGGGGCTTGCGCAGGCCGCTTACCTTGCGGATGTACTGCAGCGCGGCAGCGTCGATCTCTTCGAGGGTCGCGGGTGGCTGGAGGCCCCGCAGTTCGGTGATGTTGCGACACATGGTCGCGACCGTAGGTCAGCGAACCTCAGGCTTGGAAGGTCGCCCCGTCGAGCACGACCTCGCGGCCCACCCACTCGTCCTCGGTCATGGCGGCGGCGAGGGCGGGGTCGGCCGCGGTAGCAACCGTGCGGCGACCGTCGGCGGTGGTGGCGATGACGACCGCCTGTTGGGGTCCGGCTTTGGACCACAGCGCCGTGTAGCCGTCGATGCGGCCCGGACCGGTGGCGGGGGGATCGCGGGGCCGCACCGGGGTGGCGGCCAGGGTTGCCTCGGTTGTGTCGTCGGCCACGAAGAACCGCGCCGGGGGACGGCCCGACCACAGGCTCATCCCGTGCTTGGTCACCATCCCGCTCACCGAGGTCGACAGCGCCAGGCTGTCGGGGTCGTTGCGGAGCCGATCGACGAGACGCACCATCGCCTGCAGGACGTAGTTGTTGAGCGGACCCCCGGCGAAGCTCATCCCGCCGGTCAGGGTCAGTTCCCGGCTCGGGTCGATCCCGAGCTCCAGGAGCTGGAGCCGCACCGCCGACGGGAAGCAGCTGTACAGGTCGAGGTGGGCCACGTCATCGAAGTCGATGCCGGTCCGGGCCCGCAGCGCCGTTCCGTTGCACGCGATCGCCGGGCTGCGCCCAAGACCGGCGCGCGCCGACAGGGGGATCATGGCGTTGGACTCGGCGGCGGCCACCGGGAACACCCAACGGTCCGCCGCCACTCCAAAGGCCGTGGCGACCTCGGTGGAACACAACACCACGGCGGCGGCCTGGTCGACGTTCCACTGCGAACAATGACGGCGCGTGTAGGGCGCCGCCAACCATCCGTTGCCGGGCGCGCCCGCCTCGAGGTCCTGGGCCTTGCGTTCCGCGCGGTCCCAGGCGTCGGGATTGGTTGCGGCCACGGCGCTGAAGCGGGCCCACAGTTCGTTCAGGTCCCGCCGGTGCTCGGCCACGCTCTGGTCTGCAGCGGCCCGCAGCGCTGTCTCCATCACCGCGTACTGGTGGGCAGGCACCGCCAGGGATCGCTGGATCTCGGTCATCTCCAGCACGTCATCGGCCGGGCGTAGGGATTCATCGGGTTCCTCGGTGAGGGACGTCTCCTCGGGGGTGACACCGGTCAGCCGGGCCTGCTTCACCCGATCCATCGCCTCGCCGCCGCAGATCACCACCACATCCGCTTCGCCGGTGGCGATGGCAGTCGCGGCCCGGCTCAGCAGCGTCTGCTGAAGGACGCCGATGGCGGCCCACACCGTGCGGGCCTGCGCGCCGAAGTGGGCGGCCACCGCTCGGCCGGGGTCTCGGTAGGCCCACGTGCCTTCGGGCACCAGGTACAGCTGGGCCCGGCGGGCGAGATCGGGCGCGCCGGCGTTGGCCGCGGCCCCTTCCACCGCCTGGATCATCAGCGCGAGCGCTTCACGGGCCGTCCCGGGCGCTACTCCCTGCTGTTGTACGGCGGCGGCCCCCACCAGGACCGGGGTGCGCGGATCGATCACCCAAGCGCCCCGCGCAGTGCCGCGAGCCGTTCGGGCACGACCCGCCACCAGACCCATCGGCCTCGCTTCTCGCCGTGGAGTAGGCCGGCCTCCGACAGCGCCTTGGTGTGATGACTGACGGTGGGTTGGGACTTGCCGAGCGGTCCCACCAGGTCGCAGGCGCAGACCTCGTCGGCCGCGGCCACAAGGCTGAGAAGCCGCAGCCGCACCGGATCGGCCAGCGCCCGGAAGGCGTGGGCTAATTCCTCGGCGTCGGCAACCGTGAGGGGCGCCTCGGTCAGCGGGTCACAACAGGTCAGGGAGCGGATCTCTGGTGTGCTGACCACGCGGTCCTGCCCTTCCGCGGCGCCCGACCGGGGTGCCACCGTCCGTAGTTGATCGATGGTGATCAATCTATCGAGGTGCCTGCGGGGTGCATGAGTGGCGCAAGCTTCAGTCGGCTCTGTCGCCTGCCACCGGCGCCGCGAGGTCGTCGGGGCGAAGGTTGCGCAGTTCGCTCAGGGGGTCCTCGAGCGAGGCGATGCGGTCGGCGTGGCGGTCGAGGGTGGCCTCGAAGATCCGTCGAGCCTCGCGGGCATTGCCGAAGCGCTCGTCGCGGGCCTGCACTTCGAGCACGGCGCGGAGGCGTGCCAGCGTCTCAGGGTCGCACTCGTAGTCGGCACTGCGGGCGAAGTTCTCGAAGATCGTCACCAGTTCGTCGGTGCGGTAATCCTCGAAGGTGACCGTGCGGGCAAAGCGCGAGGGCAGTCCGGGGTTGGAGTCCAGGAACCGTTGCATGGGCACGGGGTAGCCGGCCACGATGACCACCAACTCGTGGCGATGGTCCTCCATCAGCTTCAGCAGGGTGTCGATCGCCTCCCGGCCGAAGTCCGACCCGTCGCCGCTGGCGAGGGCGTAGGCCTCGTCGATGAAGAGCACGCCGCCGAGGGCCGACTCGACCACCTCCTTGGTTTTGAGTGCGGTCTGGCCGACGTAGCCGGCCACGAGGCCGGCCCGGTCCGTCTCCACCAGATGACCGCGTTCGAGCAGGCCCAGGCTGCGGTAGATGCGGGCCAGCAGTCGAGCCACCGAAGTCTTGCCCGTCCCCGGATTCCCCAGGAACACCAGGTGGCGCGACGTCTCGGCCACACGCATCCCCTCGGCCCGGCGCATCTCGTCCACGCGCAGTCGGTTGGCGAGGCTGCGCACATCGGCCTTCACCGATTGCAGGCCGACCAGCTCGTCCAACTCCCCCAGTAGATCCTCCAGGGATTCAACCGCCGGCTCCTCTGCGCCGTCGCCGTCGCCGGCGGTGGAGATCGACGCGGCGCTCCGCTCGGCCACTGTGGCCGTCGCCTGGCCGGATTCGGCGGTGGACGACGTGGTGAGGCCGGGCAACTCCTTGCCCAGGTCCGTTGCCGCCATGCCCCGAAGCAGATGGCCGAGCGCGTCCACCTGGGCATCGCTGGAGGGGGCGCGCCCGACCTTGAGCACGTACTCCTCCACGTCCTTGGCGCTCACGTGCAGGGCCTTGAGAGTCCCCAATGCCTCCGGTCGCCCGCTCTCGGTGTGGAACTGGGTGAGTCCGAACATGAGGGCGAAACGGTCGAAGTCCGATCGCACCGTGGGGTCGAAGCCGTCCAGCGCACAGATCTCACGGGCGGCCAGCACCGCGGTGGCGCGGTAGCAGCAAGCGGGACGTTTACCACGGCCAATATTCCGCTCGGCATGACTTACTCGGATCCGCCGCAGATCGATCCCGCCAACCCCGGTGATTATCTGGTTCCCACGCCGCCGGCCGTGCGCAGCGGCGTAGTCATCGATCC
>JANMIX010000651.1:0-3105 GCA_031376015.1 Acidimicrobiia bacterium
CGGCGCCTACATCCGCGAGCACTTCTTCGGCCCCGACCCGCGGCTTCGCAAGTTGGTCGAGGACATGACCGACGATGAGCTTCGCTGGCTGCCCCGCGGTGGCCACGACTACCGCAAGCTCTACGCCGCCTACAAGGCCGCCACCGAGCAGGTCGGTGCGCCCACCGTGATCCTGGCCAAGACCGTCAAGGGCTGGACGTTGGGTGCCGAGGTGGAGGGCCGCAACGCCACCCACCAGATCAAGAAGATGTCCAACGAGCAACTCCGGGCGCTGCGCGATCGGCTCTACCTGCACGATCAGATTCCCGAGGAGTCCCTCGTCGACGGGGCCGAGCCGCCGTACTATCGCCCGCCCCAGGACAGCGACGAGTTCCGCTACATGATGGATCGCCGCCGCGTGCTCGACGGTGCCATCCCCAGCCGGTCCACCGCGGTGCGCCGCAAGCTCACCCTGCCGGCGGCCGAGGCCTTCGGCGACTTCGACACCGGCTCGGGCAACCAGGCCGTTTCCACCACCATGGCCTTCACCCGGCTGCTGCGGAACATGGTGCGCGACAAGGACTTCGGGTCGCGCGTGGTGCCGATCATCCCCGACGAGGCCCGAACCTTCGGCATGGACTCGCTGTTCCGGGAGATCGGGATCTACGCCTCGGCCGGCCAGAAGTACGAGCCCGTCGACCACGCCTTGCTGCTGTCGTACAAGGAATCCCAGGACGGCCAGCTGCTGGAGGAAGGCATCACCGAGGCGGGTGCGCTGTCGTCGTTCATCGCCGCCGGTACCGCCTACGCCACACGGGGCGTGCCCATGGTGCCGTTCTTCACCTTCTACTCGATGTTCGGCTTCCAGCGAGTGGGTGACCTCATCTGGGCCGCGGCGGACGCCCGGGCCCGTGGCTTCCTCCTCGGTGCGACTGCCGGTCGCACCACCCTGTTGGGCGAAGGGCTGCAGCACCAGGACGGTCACAGCCCGTTGCTGGCCTCCAGCGTGCCGTCGGTGGAGTGCTACGACCCCGCCTTCGCCTACGAGATGGCGACCATCATCCGCCACGGTCTGCAGCGCATGCACGGCGGTGACCCCTCGCTGGGGAGCCCCGATGTCATCTACTACCTCACGCTCTACAACGAGAACCAGGTGCAGCCGCCGCGCCCTGCCCTCGACGACACCGAGGATCTGGACGCCGACATCGTGGCCGGGCTGTACCGCTGGGCGGCCCCGCCGGAAGGCCCGGCCCGGCGTGCCACGATCGTGTTCTCCGGCTCGGCCAACGGCGCTGCCCGCGCCGCGGCGGACGAACTGGCCGAGCGGTGGAACGTCGCCGCCGAGTTGTGGTCGGCGCCCTCGTTCAAGAGCCTGCGCGAGGAGGCCCTGAGCACCGAGCGCTGGAACCGCCTGCACCCCGGTGAGCCCCGACGGACGCCGTACGTCACCGACGCCCTCGCCCGGTCGGACGGGCCGGTCGTCGCGGTGACCGACTACATGAAGGCAGTGCCCGATCAGATAGCGCGTTTCGTGCCCGACGGCCGCCGGTTCGTGAGCCTCGGCACCGACGGCTTCGGCCGCTCCGACACGCGCGAGGCACTGCGCCGCCATTTCGAGATCGACGCCGGTCACGTCGTAGTGGCAGTGCTGGCGACACTGGCCGAGGACGGCCTGGCCACCCCTGACGAGGTGGCCAAGGCCATCGCCGAGCACGACATCGACACCGAGTCTCCCGACCCCCGCACCGTCTGAAAGGCATCCCGATGGCGAAGCCCCCTCAATCCCGCGCCTCGAAGCCGGCAGCGGAGAAGAAACCGGCCGCCGGCAAATCCGGCAAGAGGGCGTCGGGTCTCCACACTCTCCCGGCAGAGCCGCCGGGCCCTCCGGCAGAAGACGACGTCATGGTGGTGACGCTCGTCATCGATTTCGCCGACGGGACCCGTGAGGTCCGGATGAAGCGCAAGTCCGACGCTAGCAAGTGGCGTGCACTCGAGTTCGAGGAGGATCACACCACCGGCAGCGGGCGCATGGTGCGCTGAGCCCACCACGCGCGGCTTCCAGCGCGCTTCCAGCCGTTCGCAGGACGCCGCCCGCAGCATTGCCTCACCGAACCCACCCTGGGTCTCGGCGGAACCTCAGGAGGCAATGCAATGTTCAACCAAAACGAAACCGATACCTCGATCCACGGATCGACCAAGCCGGCCCGCCGGCGGCGGATCGCCGGTGCCCTCGGCGTCGTCGCCCTCGCCGGTGGCCTCGCCGCCATGGTGCCCACCCAGGTGGCATCGGCTGCGCCGGCCAACCTGTTCGCCAAGGTGGCGGCGGACGGCTCGCTCCTCGCCGGCCCCAGCGTGGCCCGCGTCGATCGTCTCGGCACCGGCCAGTACGAGGTGAGCCTCGGCACCGACGTGCGCAACTGCTCGTACGTGGCCACCACCACCAACATCTACAGCCAGGCCCTGCAGGCCTACACCGCTGGCGGCCACCTCAGCACCAACGGGATCTACGTGGAGACCAAGAACCAGGGCGGCGGGCTCACCGACGGCGCGTTCAACGTGGCCGCGGTGTGCGGGAATCCGGGCACCAGTTTCGCCGTGGTCGGCTACAGCGCCGATCTGGTGCGGAGCAGCAGTGGGGCCAGCCTCACCAACCTGGGCTCCGGTCGCTACAACGTGAGCTTCGCCAACTCGGTCAGCAACTGCGCCTTCCTGGCCTCGGTCGGGGATCCCGGTGCGAGCCTGGTGTTCAACCCGTCCGGCGTCTACACGAGCCGCGGGCCCAATGCCAACACGGTCTACATCGAGACCAAGAACCCCGGCGGCGGCCTGCAGTCGGGCGTCCCGTTCCATCTCGGCGTGGTCTGCCCGTCGACCGCGTCGGCCTCGGAGGTCGTCGTCGACAAGGGTGGGATGCCCCGGCGGGGGTCGAACTTGGCCAGCGCCTTCGGCCAGAGCACCGGGAACTTCCAGGTGGTGACCGGTCGTGACCTGACCAAGTGCGCCGTGCTGGCCACCCGCGGCCAGCCCGACAGCTCGGTCCCGTTCAACCCCGCCACGGTGGAGATCACCACCGGGCTGGCCAAGAACACCGCTGGCATCCAGGTGCGCCAGCTGCTGTTCTTCGGT
>JANMIX010000661.1:0-2649 GCA_031376015.1 Acidimicrobiia bacterium
CCCGTAGGTCGTGCTGTTGATGGTGATCCCGGTGCCGGAGAAGGTCACCGTCGCGCTGGGGGCGAAGTTGGTGCCGTTCACCGTCACGTCTTGGGCCACGCCACCGGAGAGGTTGGCCGGCGACACCGTGGTGATGGTGGGTGCGGCGGTGATGGTGAGGAAGTTCGTCTTGGTGACCGACCCACCGTTGGAGGCGTTGGTCACGATCACGTCGTAGGTGGCGGGCGCCAGCGTGGGGTCCACGGAGATCTTGGCGGTGAACTGGCTGGCGCTCACCGACACCACGTTGGAGGCGGTGATCTTGGGGTCAGAGAAGGTGGGCGTGGGGGGCGGGGCGGTGTCGAAGTTGGTGCCGTTGAAGGTCACCACCACGTTGGTGGCCCCCGCGCCGATGGTTGCCGGGCTGATCGAGGTCACCGTCGGGCCGTTGCCCACCGTGTAGGCCCCGACCTTGGTGCTCTTGCCGCCGTCGGAGTTCGTGAGCGTCAGGTCCCGCGCCCCCGTGGTTGCGTTGGCGGCCACCGTCACGCTCAGGGTCAGACTCGTCGCGGAGTTGAACGTCGTCGAGGCGCTGACCCCGGTGCCCGAGAAGGTCGAAGCCGTGCTGGCCGTGAAGCCGGTGCCGGTCACCGTCACACTGCGGGTCGAACCGGTGCCGCCCCCCGTGGGTGCCAGCGTGGAGGCCACCGGTGCCGCGGTCACCGTGATCGCCCCAGCGGCGGTGGCGGTGCCACCGTCGAGGTTGGTGACAGTGAGGTCCGAGGCGCCCGTGGCGGCGGCCGCCGTCACATCCACGGTGACAGTGAGGGTGGTGCTGTTGGTGACCACGATGCTACTGAAGGTCACCCCAGGGTTGCTCGCCGACAGGGTGGCACCGGAGGCGAATCCCGTGCCGGTGACCGTGTAGCCGGTCACGTGGGCGCCCTGGCCCACGTTCGGCTGTGTCGCAGCCAGTGTCGGCGGCGCGGTGATGCGGAACCCGTTGGACAGCGTGTCGGACTGGGTGTCGCCGTTGATCAGCGCGAAGTCATAGGTCCCCACGACCGACGTCGTGCCGTTCACCGTGATGTCAGCGCTGACGGAGGTGAGGCTGGTCCAGGTCTCGTTCGAGATCGTGACGCCGGCTGCGTCGGTTGTGGTGCTCGCGTTGTAGACGTGCACGTGGAAGCCGCGGGCGAACCCGGTTCCGGTCACAGCGACCGTCTTGGTGGTCGAGGAACCTTGGCGTACCACTGCGGCGGGGCTGATCGAGGTGACGTCAGGAGCCACGCCCACCACGGTGAATCCGGTGGTGGTCCCGTTGCCATAGGTGCCGACACCGGCATAGCCGAGGGGGTTGCTCCCCGAGGAATTGCGCACCATCAGCTGCCACCGGCGTGGCTCGCGTCCGGTCAGGTCGAAGGTGCCCGTCACGGAGGTTCCGGTGTTGCTGGCCGACACGCCGGTGGCGGCGAAACAGGTGCCTGCCGAGACCGCGGAGAGGGGGCAGGCACCGCCTGCGGGCTGCTGCACGAGGAGGAGTTGCACGCCACCACCGGCGTCGGGCTGGAAACCGGTGCCGGTCACGGTCACGTTGACGGCGCCGGTGTCCAGCCCGCTGGAGGGGGCGACGGAGGTGGGCTTGGGGCCGGGGTCAACGGTGAACGTGCAGCTGCAGGTCGTCCCGTCGACCGACACCGTATAGAGGGTGGTGGCGGCCGAGCCCGGAATGGGGACGTTGGGCACGGTGATGGTGCCCGACACGCCAGAGACGCTCTGGGCGGGGCCGCTGAAGATCACATTGGCCGGGGTCGCCTGCTCGGCGATGGTGACCTGCGGCGGTACGGAGCCCCCGGTGTTGGTGAACCCGCTGCCGTTGATGGTCAACGTGCGGGTCTCGCCCTGCTGCAGGTGGGAAGGCGACACCCCGGTGACGCTGAGTGCAGTGGCGCCCGCAGGACTTGCGACCACCAGCAGCTGGACCGTCAGGGCCAGTACCCCGAACAGGGCGGCCGAGAGACGACGTCGTTGCATGCAGCTACCTCGGGACGTGAAGGCCAGGCCGCGAGTGGGCGCAGCAGGCGTGAAAGACACAACGACTTCCCTGTCGGCCGCCGCGGCTCCGCCATGAGCGGAATGGGCTCATTCTCCCTCGATGACCACCGTCTCCGGCCTGGTCTGCAGAGCAACTTGTGCAGATTCGATGGCGCTGACGAGTGCGTCGGCGTCGCCGGTCTTGAGCAACAGCGTGATCCCCAGCGCATCGGTCTGGGCACGGACGTACTCCCCGGCCACGGCGGTGTAGGCGATGAGGGCCAGGTCGGGATGCTTGGCGCGGAGCTCCACGAGGGCCGTGAGGCCGAAGGCGCCCGGCATCAACAGATCGACGACTGCGACGTCCGCCTCGACCTGGTCGCACACGTGCAGCAACTCCACTGCGTCGGACGCTTCTCCGACGATCGCAAAACCCCGGCCGCGGAGTTGGACGCGGAGCAGGAGCAGCACGTCGGGTTCATCGTCGGCGATGATCAGGCGCGTCGTCATGCGGCCGGGAGCTCCAACCGGGCCACCAGCGTCTCGCCGTCGATTCGCAAGGTGACCTCGCCGCGGGCGTTATGAGCCAAGGCACGAGCCACGCTGAGACCGATGCCGAGGCCGGCAGCGGTCATC
>JANMIX010000682.1:0-5522 GCA_031376015.1 Acidimicrobiia bacterium
CCCTGCAGGTGCGGGACCAGTGGGAAAGCCGGCTACTGCGCACCACCCCGTGGTCGCCGTTGCACTGAGTTGATGATTCGGCTCCGCCTTCCTGGCGTCGCCTCATTCCGGCTGCTCGCTGGCGCTCGCGACGCCGGGATGGCCGAGGGTGGTGCGTCGCCGGGGGCCGCCATCCATGGCGGCTGTGCACGTTGATTCGGCTCCGCCATCCTGGCGTTGCCTCATTCCGGCTGCTCGCTGGCGCTCGCGACGCCGGGATGGCCGAGGGTGGTGCGTCGCCGGGGGCTGCCATCCATGGCGGCTGTGCACGGAGTTGATGATTCGGCTCCGCCGGGTTCAGGACTCGGCGGCGGCTTTGATGCGCTGCAGTGTTTGGTGCATGCCGGAGGTCACCACGCCGTCGGGGTCCTTGCCCATGAGGCGCATGCCGTAGGCCGCCTTCACCCACCACGGCTTGTCGCGCACCGCCTTGCGGTACTCCACCACCCGGGTGGCGGCACCGGCCGGTTCGAAGCGGTAGCCCCATTCCATGCCGGACTGCTCCACCTGCCAGGCGAATTCCCGTCCCGGCTCGGCAGCGGTCACCTTCGACCTGGTGGACCATCGCATGAGCCCTCGCTTGTTCCAACCCTTGAAGCGAGCGCCCACCGCGGGCGCGGTGGCCCCGTCGAGCCATTCGCAGCGGGTGCACTCGGGGCTCCACTCGCCCATGCGGGTGATCTCGGCGATCATTCCGTACAGACGGTCGGCAGGGGCGTTGATCTCGATCGACACTTCGTCCACGGGATGACACTAGGGGGACGTGACCGGTAGCGTGTCACTTGACCAACGGGTCAAGGGGCCTGCGGCCCCGTCCGCCGCCTCGTCCGGGGCGGGGGAACATCGCCTCACAGGGGGAGCACGCCTTGGAGGTTCACGACAAGGTCTACATCGACGGTGCGTGGGTGCCGTCGACGGGCACCGGCACCATCGACGTCTTCGACTCGACCGACGGATCGGTCATCGGCCGGATCCCCGACGGTTCCGCCGACGACGTCGATCGGGCCGCCAGGGCGGCACGGGCCGCCTTCGACAGTTGGTCCACCACGACGGTTGAGGAGCGGGCGAAGTTCTGCACCCGCATCGCCGAGGGCCCCTCGGCCCGGATGGACGAGATCGCCACCGTGGTCACCCGCGAGGCGGGCATGCCCAAGTGGCTCTCCACCATCGTGCAGGCCGGCCTGCCCATCAACTCCTTCCAGCAGGCGGCCCAGATCGCCGAGGGCTACACCTACGAGGAGCAGATCGGCAACAGCCTGGTGGTCAAGGAAGCCATCGGCGTGGTCGGCTGCATCACCCCGTGGAACTACCCGCTGCACCAGATCGCCGCCAAGGTCGCCTACGCGCTGGCGGCCGGCTGCACCGTGGTGCTCAAGCCCAGCGAGATCGCCCCGCTCGACGCCTTCATCCTGGCCGAGGTCATCCACGACACCGGCCTGCCGGCCGGCGTGTTCAACCTCGTCACCGGCGTCGGCCCCGTGGTCGGCGAGGCCATCGCCGCCCATCCTGAGGTCGACATGGTGTCCTTCACCGGCTCGACCCGCGCCGGGAAGCGGGTGGCGGCAGTGGCCGCCGACACCGTCAAGCGCGTCGCGCTGGAGTTGGGCGGCAAGTCCGCCAACATCCTGCTCGACGACCTCGACGAGGCCGACTTCGAAAAGGCCGTCCGCGACGGCATCGGCAAGTGCTACATCAACTCGGGCCAGACCTGCATCGCCCTCACCCGCATGCTGGTGCCCCGCGGCCGGGTGGCCGATGCCGAGCGGATCGCCGCCGACGAGGTCGAGACCAAGTTCCAGCCGTCCGACCCGTTCGGCGACTTCGTGATGCTCGGCCCGCTGGCTTCCCAGGCCCAGGTCGATCGGGTCCGCAGCTACGTGCAGAAGGGCATCGACGAGGGGGCCAAGCTGGTCACCGGTGGCCCCGAGGCACCCGAGGGCCTGCCCGCGGGCGGCTACTACGTGAAGCCCACGGTGTTCTCCGATGTCACCAACGACATGACCATCGCCCGCGAGGAGATCTTCGGCCCGGTGCTGTCGATCCTTCCCTACGACACCGAAGAGGACGCGGTGCGTATCGCCAACGACACGCCCTACGGCCTGTCCGGCGGTGTCTGGGGTGGCGACAAGGATCGTGCCGTGGCAGTGGCCCGGCGCATCCGCACCGGCCAGATCGAGGTCAACGGCGGCGCCTTCAACGCGGCCGCTCCCTTCGGCGGGTACAAGCAGTCTGGCTACGGCCGCGAGTACGGCCGCCATGGGTTCGAGGAGTTCCTCGAGACCAAGTCGATGCAGCTGTAGTTCCCGCGTTCCCTAGGCGCCGCCCTCCGGGGCGGAGTCCCAGCGTGCGATCCGTGTGAGCCCGTCGAGGTCCCCGCCCCAGGCGTAGGACCAGGCGGGCTCACCCGCGTCGGTGCGCACGCGGACCCGCCGGTACAGCCCGCCCGCCACACCCTCGATCTCATCGAGGAACTGCAGGCAGCGGCCCAGGGACTCGGGGCGCAGCGGCACCCTCCTGCCGGGGATGATCCCGCCCGTGCCGTCGCCCGCGCCGTCGGCTGGCATCGACGGATCCGCCGTCGAGGGGCGGACGAAGATCGCCGCCGGGTACCCCCGGCCGGTGTCGTAGAGGCGTCCGGCCACGGTCGTCTCGACCGATTGGCCGGCCGCGAACGGAGCGAGCGAATGCCATCGCGACAACCCGGGCATGAGGGTGCCGTAGACGAACACGGCCGCCGGTTCGAGGGAAGTCGTCGGTTCCATGCCTCCAGGAGCATGGCACTAGGGTCGAGCGGTCCGCGCCCCGAGCTGTTGAGAACCAGGAGGACCCCATGAAGGCTCCCGTACGCGTCGCCGTCACCGGTGCTGCCGGCCAGATCGGCTACAGCCTGCTGTTCCGTATCGCCAGCGGCGCCATGCTGGGCCCCGATCAGCCGGTGATCCTGCAGATGCTGGAGATCACACCGGCACTGGGCGCGCTCGGCGGTGTGTGCATGGAGTTGGAGGACTGCGCCTTTCCGACCCTGGCCGGGATGGTGCCCACCGACGACGCCGACGTGGCCTTCGGCGACGCCGACTACGCCCTGCTGGTCGGGGCCATGCCCCGCAAGGAAGGCATGGAGCGTTCCGACCTCCTCACCGCAAACGGCGGCATCTTCAAGCCCCAGGGCGAGGCGCTCTCGCGTGCGGCATCGCGTCAGGTGAAGGTGTTGGTGGTGGGCAACCCGGCCAACACGAACTGCCTCATCGCCCAGCAGAACGCCAAGGACCTCGACCCCGGCCAGTTCACGGCGATGACCCGGCTCGACCACAACCGGGCCGTGGCCCAACTGGCAGCCAAGGCGGGCGTGCACAGCACGGAGGTCACCAACATGACCATCTGGGGGAACCATTCGGCCACGCAGTACCCCGACTTGTTCCATGCCAACGTCGGGGGCCGGCCCGCGGCCGAAGTGATCGGCGATCAGGCCTGGGTCGAGGGTGAGTTCATCCCCACCGTGCAGCAGCGGGGCGCCGCGGTCATCAAGGCACGCGGGCTGTCCTCGGCTGCTTCCGCCGCCAACGCCGCTATCGACCACATGCGCTCATGGGCGCTCGGCACCCCCGAGGGCGACTGGGTCTCCATGGCGCTGCCGAGCGACGGCAGCTACGGCGTCGCCGAGGGGCTCATCTCCTCGTTCCCCTGCACCTGCGCCGGCGGCGACTACTCGGTCGTGAGCGGCCTCGACATCGACGACTTCAGCCGGGCCCGGATCGACAAGAGCGTCGCCGAACTGGCTGACGAGCGTGCCTCGGTGAGCGACCTCGGTCTCATCTGAGCGGCCTGCTACACCGCCCCACACGGGGCGGAAGGGTTCACTTCAGGAACTTCGAGGTCGTGTTGTCGGCCAGCACCTTGCCGTTGGTCTGACAGGTCGGGCAGTAGGCCACCTTGTAACGGGTGTACTCCACGGCGCGGATGGTGTCGCCGCACACCGGGCACGGCTCGCCAGCCCGATGATGCACGGCGCCGGGCCGGTCGGCCGAGGCCGACATGTCGTCGCGGGAGCGTTCATACGCGAGTCCCTCGTTGACACAGGCCCCGATGGCCTCCACCAACGCGGAGGCCTGCTCGATGCCGAGCTTGCCGGTGGCCGCGAAAGGCGACAGCTTGGCCCGGTGACAGATCTCGTTGGCCAGTCGCCGTCCGACGCCGGCGATGCGGGACTGATCGCGTAAGAAGCCGTGCAGACGCATGGAGTCGCGGTGTAGCAACCCCAACAGCCGGTCCGGGTCCACCGTGTCGGCATCAGGGCCGAGATGCTCCAGTGGTTCCTGGGTCTCGGGGTCACCCGCCACGGCCCACACACCCGCCTTGCGCTCGGTGCCCGCCTCGGTCAGCAGTAGCGAACGGCCATCGGCGAACAGCCATCGGGCCTGGCCGCCGCGGGGCTTGGCGCTCTGCTTGCCGGGCGCCTCCTCCTTCAACCGGCCCCCCTGCATCAGATGCACGACGAAGGTGAGCACACCCATGTCCAACAAGAGGTACTTGCCCCGACGGCCCACGTATACCAACGCGTGGCCGTTGGCGTCAGAGGGGGCGGGAGCGGCCGTCTTGAGGGCGGTGAAGGCCAGCGGTTTGAACGACTCGAGGACGGCACCACTGAAATGCTGATCGAGCCGTTCGGCATGGGCCTGCAGCTCGGGAAGTTCGGGCATGCCCTCACGCTATTGCGCGTCGCCGAGCTTGCCGGCGCGTCGAGCGGTCGGGCCGCACTAGTCCGATTGCCCGTCGCAGTTGAAGCCATTGCGTTATTCCGCTCAGCGACGATCCGAGCGACGATGGCCGCAAGGCCGGCGTCCGCCGGACGGGAGAGGAAAGGCTGTGAAGGGCATGCACGGGCGATCGGCACAGAGCGAGGGGAGAGAGCGCGGTCTGCGGCGCGAGGTGGTCGACCTCAACGCGGTGGTGGCGGAGCGCGTACGGCAGCTGCAGGGAGCAGAGGGGCCGGCGCTGTCGGTGCAGGTGCACCTCGACGCCACCGTCGCCGCAGTCGGCATCGAGAGCCACGCCCTGCGGAGCGTCGTTCGGGAAGTCACTGCCCCCGCTCGCTGGATGTCGGGCTGGCCCCGGTGCCTGGAGGTGTCCACCGAGACGGCCACCGGTGCCGAGGCCGGGTTCGTGCGGCTGCGCGTGTGCCGGCGCGACGCACCGCCGTCCCTTGCGCCCGCGGCCGCCGGGGCGTGGTCTGCGGCACACACCGTCGTCGTGCGCTTCGGCGGAAGCCTCGAGGTGTGCCACAACCCGCCCGATGACACCGAGATCGTCGTCCTGCTGGCACCAGCCCGTCTCCAGGGCCCCGCAGCGAGGCGACCGGCGCCGGACGGCGAGGCTGCGACGGTGCTCGTGGTGAGCGATGACGCGGCGGTCCGGCGATGCGTCTGTTCCCTCCTCGAGGATCAGCAGCTCCGTGTGTTCGAGCCCCCACCGCCTTGCAGGCCCTG
>JANMIX010000684.1:0-4544 GCA_031376015.1 Acidimicrobiia bacterium
GCCGCTCACCACCAGCCGCGGCACCAGGGCGATGCCCTGCAGGCAGAAGCCGAGCAGGCCGTCGACCAGGAAGATAAGCAGCACTGCGCCGAAAACGCCGCCGAAGTTGGGCCGGGCCAGGCTCCAGGACCGGCGGATGGCGTGGAACCCACCGCCGCCCTCCACGCCGATCACCGGCGCCACCATGGCCCCCAACGCCATGGCCGCCACCGCACCCACGCCGAGCAGCACGCCGCCCAACACCTCGGTGAGTTTCACCAGCACCCAACCGCCCAACAGCGCGGGGAATCGTCGCAAGGCCGCCACCAGGGCGGCGCGTCCGGTCAGTTCGCGGTGCTGGTAGGAACTCAGCACCAGTTGGGCCACGGCCGCCGTCACGATGCTGAGCGCCAGTGAGCTGAGCACGAGCACCCCCCAACCGGACCCGTCGACGCCCGTCGTGGTCTGCCCGGAGACCGCCCGGAACGCGCCCTGCAACCCCGAGGACGCCAGCTGATCCCGACGCAACCAGGCGGAGAGCAACTCCACGGGCACCATCACGACCGCACTGAGCCCGAGCATGGTCCGAGGCGCGGCCTTGAGGACCGCGATGGCGCCATCGACGATGTCCGGCCGAGTGAGGGGGCGCAACGCCACCGGCGGATCGAACATCGGCGGCAGGCTAACGCTGCGGGCGCAGGCCGGGGCCGATGGCTCCTGGCCGATGACCGGATGGCGGTGCGGTGTCAGGATGCGGCCATGGACGGTTACGGATCGCACACCTACGGCGACGCCTTCGCCGACGTGTACGACGACTGGTACGCCGAGGTCACCGATGCGGCGGCGACGGCGGATCGGGTGGCGGAGCTGGTCGGGCCGGCCGGGGGACCGGTGCTCGAGCTGGGCATCGGCAGCGGCAGGATCGCGTTGGCCCTGGCCGACCGCGGCCTGAAGGTGTGGGGGGTGGATGCCTCCGAGGCGATGGTCGCCCTGCTGGCCGCCAAGCCCGGCGGCGCCGAACTGCCCGTCGCCGTGACCGACATGGCCAGCCTCGACCTCTCGGGGCTTCCGGGTGGCGCCGAGGTGCGGTTCTCGGTGGTGCTGGCCGCCTTCAATACGTTCTTCAACCTCGTCACCGAGCAGGACCAGCACGCCTGCCTCTCTCGGGTGGCCGAAGTGCTCGAGCCCGGCGGACGCTTCCTCATCGAAGCCGTCGTGCCCGATCCCAGCGGGCCGGCCAGCGGGGTGGAGGCGCGGACCGTCGCCCTGGACCGGGTGGTGCTGTTGGTGAGCAGGCGGGACCCTGACGGGCACACCGTGCGGGGCCAAACGGTCGAGTTGAGCGAGCGCAACGGTGTCCGACTCCGACCGTGGATGCTGCGCACGGTGCTTCCCGATGAGCTCGATGAGATGGCGCTGCAGCACGGTCTGTCGCTCGAGGAACGCTGGGCGGGGTGGGATCGCACCCCGTTTCAGGACGGCGGCAACGACGCCCTGCACATCTCCATGTACCGACGGCGGTAACTTGGCCTCTGTGCACGCAACGGTGAGCGATCGTCCATGAGCCGTTGAGCCAGCTCCGTCTGAATCCCCTGACCGGCCGTTGGGTCACGATGGCGACCGATCGCGCCCTGCGCCCGGGCGATTTCGCCCCCCGGAGCCTCAGGGTGGAGGCCGATCCCGGTCGGGCCTGCCCCTTCTGCCCCGGGCACGAAGAAGCGACCCCGCCGGCACTGGAGACCTACGGACCCAACGGGAACTGGCAGGTGCGGGTCGTGCCCAACCTCTACCCGGCCTTCGACGGCGACGAGTCGATGTCGGTGGAGAACCTCGGCCCGGTCTTCACCCAGGCCACCGCCTCGGGCATCCATGAGGTCCTGGTGCTCTCACCCGACCATGAGGGCGGCTGGGCCGATCTGGATGATCGTGGGGCCGGCCTGGTGATGGCGGCGGTGCGTGACCGCATGGAAGAACACGCCCGTCACGCCAACATCCGTTACACCCAGGCCATCGTGAACCACGGCCGCGAGGCGGGCGCGTCGCTGGTCCACCCCCACGGGCAACTGCTCGGGATCCCTTTCGTCCCGGGGGAACTGGCCGAGGAACGCTCCGGCTTCGTTCGTTTCGAGGGCTCCTGCCTGCTGTGCACGGTCATCGAGGCCGAGGTGTCGGCCAAGCACCGAGTGGTGCACGACGATGACCACGTGGTCGTGCTCACGCCGTTCTGGAGTGGCACGCCCTTCGAGATGCTGGTGATCCCCAAGAACCACGAAACGCATCTGGCCCGGTCGACCCCGGCCGATGTGGTCGGCGTGGGCCGCGCCCTGCGCACTGCCTTGGTCAAGCTGCGTGCCGCGGTGGGCGACGTGGCCTACAACATCGTCTTCCACACCGCGCCACACCATCAACGCGACGATCACTTCCACTGGCACGTGCATCTGTTGCCCCGCCTCGCCAGCGTGGCCGGCTTTGAACAGGGCACCGGTGTGCTCATCAACATCGTGGCCCCCGAGGCCGCTGCCCAAGTGCTGAACGCCGAGGGTTGACGTGGCCCGCGAGGTGGTCGTGCGCCCGATGGAGATCTGGCTCTACCGCATGGCGATCGACGTCGATCTCTCTTGGCTGGTCGACGCCCGCTGGTCGGCGGTCACCCGCGGGACGCGCGGCATCACGGTTGCTTGCGACGTGATGGCGGTGCCCCCCCCGGGCGTCGAGCCGCTCGCGGCCTCGGGCCCGTACCGGGTGTTGCGGGTGGGCGACCTCGACGACCTGTCGGCGCCGGGCACGGTGGCCAGTGTGGCGGGACCCTTGGCTGAGTCGGGTATCTCCATCTTCACCATCAGCTCGTGGGACGCATGCGACACCCTGGTCAGCGTCGACCGCCTCGACGAAGCCGTCGACGCGTTGCAGATGGCCGGCTTCCAAGTGGCCTTCGGCTGACGGTGGCACGGATCAGGGTGGGCACGCTGCTGGACGCGCCCCCCGAAGCGGTGTGGGAGGCCATCCGTGACGTGGCCGGCCACACCCAATGGATGGAGGACGCCGTCGCCATCCGGTTCACCTCCGAGCGCCGCGAAGGGGTCGGCACCACCTTCGAGTGCGACACCAAGGTGGGCCCGTTGCGCCTGACCGATCGGATGGAGTTGACCGAATGGGAGCCGGCCAAGGTGATGGGGGTCCGTCACACGGGCGTGGTGGGCGGGGTCGGGCGCTTCACCCTGACACCGGCGCGGACACCGGCGGGCCGGGACGGCACCCGCTTCGAGTGGGACGAGGAGCTGCGGTTCCCCTGGTGGATGGGTGGACCGATCGGTGCCTTCGTCGGCGGCAAGCTCGTGTTGGGATGGGTCTGGCGCACCAACCTGAAGAACCTGCAGCGGCTGATCGCCGATCGCTGATCCGCTGGTGTTCCACCCCGATGGCGGACCTGACGCGCTCAGGCCACCAGCATCGAGACCAGGAAACAGGCGGCACCGATCATGGTGCAGGCGGCCACGGCCAGTTCCTTCTGATCGCGACCCAGGCCCACGATGACCGCCCCACAGACGATGCCGCCCAGCAGGCCACCGAGATGTCCTCCGATGGAGATCCCCGGGATGCCGAAGGTGATCAACAGGTTGATGACCACGATCGTGCCCAGGCCGCTCTGCCACACGTTGATACCACTGGAGCGCTGCAACACCAGTGCCACGCCCAGCAGCCCGAAGATGGCACCCGATGCCCCCACTGTCGGGGAGTCGAAACTCAACACCATGACGCCCAGCGAACCGGCCAGCAGGCTGGCCCCATAGGCGGCCAGGTAGCGGCCCTTACCGAGCACCGGCTCGAGCTGGCTGCCGAAGATCCACAGGGCGAACATGTTCATGAGCAGGTGCAGCACGCTGGCATGCAGGAAGCCGGCCGTGATGAGTCGCCACCACTCGCCATCGGCCACCGCGGGGCCGTAGAGGTCCAGGTCGTTGACGCCGTAACCCCCGATGGCGTGCCCGTTGTTGAGCAGGCCGTACACCAGCACGTTCACCGCGATGAGGGCGATGGTGACCTGGGGTCGGTTGAGGCCCGGCAGGCTGCGCGCCGTGTAGACGCGCTGGCGGCCGGTGCGCGTGCATTCCGGACAGTGGAAACCGACCGACGCCGGATGCATGCAGCCCGGGCAGATCGGGCGGTTGCAGCGCTGGCAGGTGACCCCGGCGCGGCGATCCCTGTGCCGGTAGCAGGTCTGGACGTCGGTGCTCATGTGGCTCGTGACGCTACCGGCGCCGCGGTGCGCTCACGCCGCGGCGCCCGGGCGTAGCCGCGATGCCGCGCCCCGCCGCTCGACTTCAGATGGCGAACCCGAGCGCCTCGGCCAGGCGGTCGAGGTCCCGCCGTGCCCCGTCCGCCCGCACCGTGGCGAGCACCTCCTGGGCATCGGTCAGGTCGAGCGAGACGCCGAGTTCTCGGGCCAGGCGCAGCGTGGCCAGCGCGGCGGTGCCACCGTCGGAGCCCTCCGCGGCCACCGCGGTGGCGATGCCCTGGGTGAGCGATCGGGCCAGGCCGGCGGCGGCGTCGGGCGCGGCCAGCAC
>JANMIX010000692.1:0-2459 GCA_031376015.1 Acidimicrobiia bacterium
CGACGGTCATCACCGCTACGAGACCGCGCTCACCTTCCATGCAGAGCGCCCGGAACTGGCCGGTACCGACGCCACCCTCTGCTACGTGGTGGAACTGGCACCGGACCAACTCACCGTGCAGCCGATCCATCGCCTCCTCAGCGACCTGCCCGAGGGCACCGGCCTGGTGGGGGCCCTGGGCGAACGCTTCGAGGTCGGCCCCCTCGAAGGCCTTCCCGACCCCGCCGTCATCCACCGGCTCGTCGAGCGCGGCGCGCTGGCGCTCCTCACTGCGGAAGGGATGCGTCTGCTGACCCCGCGGTCGGGCGCCTTCGAGGGGGTGGCCGACCTCGACACGGCCCGTCTCGACGCCGCGCTGCAGGCGGTGCCGGATCACTCGCTGCGCTTCCAACACGGCGTCGGCCACGTCGTGGCCGCCGTCACGGGTGGCACCGCGCAGGCCGGCGTGTTGTTGCGACCGGTGTCGGTGGCTCAGATCGAGGCCACCGCTCACGCCCGCGCCAAGATGCCCCCCAAGTCGACCTTCTTCTGGCCCAAGCCGCGTACGGGCACCGTCCTGCGCAGCATCCGCTGAGGCCGCGGACACCGCTCAGTCCGCCGAGGGCGTCGGTGCGCCGGTTCACCCGGGGTCCGCGCCCGGACGGGGGCCGCACGCGCGACGGCCTCAGACCTCCCAGGTGGCCCCGGAGCGCAGCAGCGCGGCCAGGTCCCCTGGCCCGGTCTTCTCCCGGGCCGCCTCGATCTGTGCATTGGCCGCCGCGGAGTACTCGGGCCGCTGCACGTCGCGGAACACGCCGACGGGCGTGGGCTCATAGGGGCCGCGGCTGATGCGCGACAGCATGAAGGCCAACTCCGGTTCAGGACGGGTGGCGTCGTGTACGAGGATGGCTTCCTCGCCGACGTCGGCCACGTCCACGAGATGGGCCCGGCCCTGGCTGTCGACCATCACCCCGCGTGACGCGTTGGGACCGAACCGGATGGGCTTGCCGTGCTCGAGGGGGATGAGCATGTCCGTGCGGTGTTCCTTGGCCGTGATCTGCCCGAAGGCGCCGTCGTTGAACACGTTGCAGTTCTGGTAGATCTCCACGAAGGCAGCACCCTTGTGGGCATGCGCCTGGCGCAGCACCTCCATCAGATGGTGGCGGTCCATGTCGTGGGTACGGGCCACGAAGGTGGCCTCGGCGCCGAGCGCGACCGACAGCGGGTTGAAGGGGAAGTCGAGGGAGCCGAAAGGCGTCGACTTGGTGACCTTCCCCAGCTCGCTGGTCGGCGAGTACTGGCCCTTGGTCAACCCGTAGATCTGGTTGTTGAACACCAGGATCTTGAGGTTCACATTGCGCCGCAGTGCATGGATCAGGTGGTTGCCGCCGATCGACAGTGCGTCCCCGTCGCCACAGATCACCCAGATGTCCAGGTCGGGACGGGCCATGGCCAGGCCGGTGGCGATGGCCGGCGCCCGGCCGTGGATCCCGTGCATGCCGTACGTGTTCATGTAGTACGGGAAACGGCTGGCGCAACCGATGCCGGAGATGAACACCGTGTTCTCGCGGCGCACCCCTAGCTCGGGCATCAGCAACTGCACAGCCGCAAGGATCGAGTAGTCCCCACAGCCCGGGCACCAGCGCACTTCTTGGTCGCTCGACCAGTCCTTGCGGGTCGTGATCGGAACTTCCACGGCGGTCATCGGTTGCCCTCCAGCGTCTCGAGAATGGCCCGTTCGAGTTCCCCGGCGGTGAAGGGCACGCCCTGCACCTTGTTCACCGAGCGAGCGTCCACCAGGAACTCGGCCCGTACCAGCCGAGACAACTGACCCATGTTCAGTTCCGGCACCAGCACCTTGGGGTAGCGGCGCAGGATTTCGCCCAGGTTCGACGGGAACGGGTTGAGATGCACGAGGTGGGCATGGGCGATTCGGTGGCCGCGGGCCCGCACCCGGTTCATCCCGCCGTCGATCGCACCCCAGGTCGACCCCCAGCCGAGCACCAGCAGTTCGGCGCCGTCCTCGTCGCCGTTCACCGTGAGCAAGGGGATGTCCGCGGCGATGCCGGCCACCTTGGCCGCCCGCAGATGGACCATCCGCTCGTGGTTGGCGGGGTCGTAGCTGATGTTGCCGCTGCCGTCGGCCTTTTCGATGCCGCCGATGCGGTGCTCGAGGCCGGGTGTTCCCGGTACCGCCCAGGGACGTGCCAGCGTCTCGGGGTCGCGCAGGTAGGGCCAGAACTCCGGGTTCCCGTCCTCATCGGTGTGGTTGGGTTCGGTGGCGAACGGGACCGAGATGTCGGGCAGTGAGGCCACGTCCGGCAACTTCCAGGGTTCCGAGCCGTTGGCCAGGTAGCCGTCGGACAGCAGGATCACCGGCGTGCGGTACTTCACCGCGATGCGGGCCGCCTCGAGGGCGGCGAAGATGCAGTGGCTGGGGCTGTAGCTGGCCACGATGGGCAGCGGGCTCTCGCCGTGCC
>JANMIX010000702.1:0-2578 GCA_031376015.1 Acidimicrobiia bacterium
CTGCTGGCCGAGGGGAACGACCGTGAAGCGCTGGGCCCCTTCGGGGGGTGTCCGGCGGTGATCGTTCGCTGCGGCCCGCGCCCCGCTGGACTCGCCGATCTCCTGGTGCAATTGCCGGTGGTGGTCATCGGGGTGGGTGAAGTGGGGGAGGACACGGGCGGCTGCGACGTCTGTCTCACCATCGATGCCCCCGGCCTACCTGCGCCCTGGGTCGGTGCGGGGGGCGAACCGGAGGAGGCGGCGGCGGTCCTGGCCGGCACAGTGGCCGCGTCGCCCGGCGCGGCGGTCGCTCTCGTGCAGTTGCTGCGTCACAGCGACCGGCGCTCCGTTCTCGATGGTCTGTTCGCGGAATCCCTGGCCTACGGGTTGTTGCAGGGCGGGGCCGCGCATCGGGCCTGGATGGCGGCCCAGCCGGTGCGGCACCACCGGCCCTCGTCGCCCGGTGAGTTGCCGGTGCTGGTCGAGCGTCAGGACGCCTCTGTGGTGGTGCGCCTTCACCGCCCAGAGGTGCGCAACGCCTTCGATGCCGCCACCCGCGACGCCCTGGTCGAGGTCCTGGACGCAGTGGCCATCGACCCGACGATCGAAAGGGTGATCCTTCGGGGCGACGGCCCCCATTTCTGTGCAGGGGGCGACCTGGCGGAGTTCGGCGCGGTCACCGACCCCGTGGCCGGTCACCTCGTCCGTATGACCCGATCGGTGGCGGCGCGGCTCGCGGCGCTGTCGGTGCGGGTCACCGCGGAGGTGCACGGTGCCTGTGTCGGTGCGGGGGTCGAGCTGCCGGCCTATGCGGCCCAGGTGAAGGCGACTCCCGACGCGACCTTCCGGCTACCAGAGGTGGCGATGGGTCTGGTGCCCGGTGCCGGCGGCACCGTCAGCGTGCCGCGGCGCGTCGGCCGCGAGCGGGCCACCTGGTTGGCGCTGTCGGGGGCCGCCCTCGACGCTCCCACCGCGCTGGCTTGGGGCCTGATCGACGAGATCGCGTGATCTGGAGATCGACCGCACCCGCCGCCTGCCCGAGCCGCTCAGAGGATGGCGCCGGATTCCTTGTGGGCGATGATCTGGTCCCAGTCCATCCCCATCTCCAGCAGCAACTCCTCGGTGTGTTGGCCGTGTTCAGGAGCGGCCCGCAGTGAGGGCACCCGTTCGTCGAACTGGCACGGGTTGCTCACCAGGGTGAAGTTCACTCCGTCCTGGCGCTCCACATCGATCAGGTAGCCGTTGGCGATGGCCTGGGGATCCTGGTGAATCTCCGCCGCGGTCTGCACCGGTGCCCACACGCCGTCCATGTCGGCGAAGGCGACCTTCCATTCCTCGTAGGTCCGGGAGGCGAAGGCCTCGTCGAGCAGAGTGATGCAGGCCTCACGGTTCTCGTAGCGCGACAGTCCATCGGCGAAGCGGGGATCCTCGGCCAGATCTGGCCGCCCGATCCGGCTGCACACGTCGGCCCAGTGCCGGTCGGGCTGCAGCATCATGATGGCGATGAACCGCTCGTCCTTGGTCCTGTAGAGCCCCACCAGGGGGTTGGGTGCCTTGAGACGGCTGCCACCCAGTCCGGCCAGGGGGTCGCGGCCGTAGAGCTTGGCGGCGACGATGTCGGGCGAGAGCATCCATGTTGCGAAGGAGAGCAGCGACACGTCCACCACCGACGGTTCGCCGGTGCGCTCGCGCTTGAACAAGGCGGCCGAGATGGCACCGGCGATGGTCATGCCACCGGGCAGATCCCCGAACGCCGGCCGCGGGGCGACCGGCCAGTCGAACTCGGGTCGGGTGAGCGCGTTGGCGATGCCGCCCCGAGCCCAGAAGGAGGCGCCGTCGAGGCCGCCCCGGCGGGCGTCGGGGCCCTTGGTCCCCTGGCCGCTGCCGCGGGCGTAGATGATCTTGGGATTCACGGCCCGGATGTCCTCGAGGTCGATCTTGAGCCGCTCGCGAACGTCGGGAAGAAAGCTGGTGAGGAACACGTCACTGGTGCGGGCCAACTCGTAGAGGATCTCGAGTCCTTCGGGTGAGGCCAGGTTCAACCCGATCGAGCGCTTCCCCCGGTTGGGCTGCTCCATGATGTAGTTCACCGCGCCGGGGCCGCCGGGAATCAGGCCGGAGGAGATGAGGCCGCGTTGCGGGTCGCCCATGACGGGGTGCTCGACCTTGATCACGTCCGCGCCCCAGTCGGCCAGTACGGCACCGGCGGCCGGGACGAACGTCCAGGCCGCCACTTCCAGGACGCGTACCCCTTGCATCACGTTCTCCATGGCGGGGAACGTACCAACTACCTGACACGGGTGTCAGCGGCGCGCCGGCGCCGGCGTCAGCGGGCGACCAGACGCGCCCGGCAGGTGAACCGCTCGGCCCCCCGCAGGTAATCGATGGTGACCATCTCTCCCGCGCTGCGGTGACGCAGGAAGACCACGAGCGTCGACATTGTGGTGATCGGGACCGTGTCGATCTCGGTGATGATGTCGCCGTCACGCAGGCCAGCGACGCTGGCGGGGCTGTCGGCCACGACCCGGGAGATCTCCGCGCCCCCGGGGATCTCCAACGTCGCCGCTCGGGCGGCGGCGAGGTCCTTGCCTTCGACCCC
>JANMIX010000707.1:0-1831 GCA_031376015.1 Acidimicrobiia bacterium
GGCTTCGTGAAACCGACGTCGAGGTGCGAGGCCTCGACGATCCAAACAGTCTTGATAGAGGAGAGCACGCCAGCAGACGTGTCGCCGAACGCGTCGACCTCGTCGACGAACGTCTCGCCCGCGGGCTGCGTCGCGGTGAGCTCGACGCGCTGCAGGTACGGCACGTTCTCGGTGCCCGGCGTCGAGCCCGTGCCGTCCCATCGCGCCGGAGGCTCTGCCGTCGCGCCGCCGGTCCAGGCGCGGACCGAGACAGTGGTCGTCGCGCCAGCGCGGAGCTCGAGTCGCAGCCACGTCGTGGTGCCGGCCACTCCCACTGGAGGCAGCACCATGGACCTGGATGACAAGGGCCTTGCCCTGGCCACCTACCGGGCCCGCCACCTCATCGATGAACTGCACGCGGCGGGGATCGACGCCGAGGCCGAGGTGGGTGTGGCCGAACCGGTGCGGGCGGTGGCGCGGGCCCTCGAACACGAAGCGGCCGACGAGATCATCGTCTCGACGCTCAAGCGAGGGATCTCGCGATGGTTGAAGGTCGACCTTCCCAAGCAGCTCGAGCACACGTTCCACCTGCCGGTGACGGTGGTCGAGGGCCGCTGAGGCACTCATACGGTCACGAGGTCGCGTAGCGCCTCGACCTTTGCCGGCCCGATACCTCGCACCCGGGCGAGATCATCCACTGTGCGGAACGGCCCGTTGCGGGCCCGGTCCTCGACGATGGCCTGCGCGGTGGCCGGGCCGATGCCGGGCAGCGCGTCGAGTTGCTCGGCGGTGGCCGTGTTGAGATCGAGCGGCCCCGACGGCGCGCTGCCAGCGGCCTCATCGCCGCCAGGCTCGCCCTCACGGGGCACCACCACGTGGTCGCCGTCGCGCACCAGCGCCGCCAGCCGCACCCTGGCCCGATCGGCGTCGGCGGTCAGCCCTCCGGCGGCGTGGACGAGGTCGGCCACCCTGGCCCCGACCGCCAAGCGGTAAAGGCCGGGTTTTCGCACCGCACCGGCGATGTCGGCCACCACGACCGTGCCCGACCCCTGCGACCCTGCCGGTGGGCCTGCCGAGGCGAGCGCGCTGGGTGCAGCCTCCGGTTGGGCCACCGGCAGCTGATCTTCAGGAGCGACACTGTTCGGGGTGAGTCGCAGAAGCACGGTGGCGCCGGCCACCACGACCACGAGCGCCACCCCGCCCACAACGACGAGGAGACGCCATCCGAACCGGGCCCGCACCGCGGCGACCCGGGCGGACCAGTCGAGCGGCGGTGCCGGGCGGGGCAGGTCTCTGCGATCGGCAGGGTGGGGATCCACCGGTCCTCCTCGGGGCGCGACAGGGCACAGAGGAGGAAGCGGGGAACGTCGGTGACCCTAGCCGCGCCTCGCCGGGACGCGGGGCGGGTCGGTCAGAAGAGCGCCGCGGACAGCTTGCGGCGGTAGGCAGCGGTGCGGGGTTCGTCGGCGCCGAGCACCTCGAGCAGATCGAGGTACTCCTGGCGGGCATCCTCGTCGGTCTTGACCCGCTCCAGCAGCGCATCCAGCTTCCCGGCGATTTCGTCGGCTTCGGCGGAGGCCTCGTCGCCGACGCGTGCCAGCGCCGCCACCCGCCGGGTCTCGGCCGACTCGGGGATGCGGGCCAGCAGCGCCAAGGCCTCGTCACGCTCATCCTTGGCCACGAGCAACTCGGCCAGACCCACCACGGCCTGCTCGTGACCGGGCTCGACCTCGAGCACCTGGCGCAGGGATGCCTCATCGCCGGCCTCGAGCCAGGCGTTCAGCTGGCTCTCCTGCGCGGTCGGCGTCAGCGACGCCACGAACTCGCGCACGGCGGCCTCACCCTGGGCGCC
>JANMIX010000665.1:0-8175 GCA_031376015.1 Acidimicrobiia bacterium
GCCGACGGCTTCGGCGATGTCGTTGAGCGAGGTTCCGTCGAAGCCGAACTCCGCAAACCGGTGCGATGCCTCCAGCAGAATCGCATCGCGCGTGGAGCGCACCGGGCTGCCGTTCATGACCGGCAGGGTAACCCCCGGCCCCTGCCGCCTACGGTGTTGGTCCCATGGAGATCCTTGCCGCGTTGTTCATCGACACCATCGAGCTCCGCCAGGTGGCGGGGCCCTCCACCCGCTTCGACCTGGGCGGCGTGAAGTTCTCCGAGGTGGCCCCCGGCCCGTTTCCGGTGACCATGGAACCCCATCTGGTCGTGGTCGTGCGCTGCCCTGAAGGGCACAAGGGCGAAGCGGCACTGGAGGTGACCTACCACCGCGCCGGCGAGCAGGTGGCTCGAAATGTGCAACTGCTCGCGGTGGAGCCCGGCAAGTACAGCTACCGGCTGGTGCGTGCCGAGCTCACCTTCGAGGAGCCCGGCACGGTGGAGGCGCACTGTCGCATGGACGGCGGTCCTGCAGTGGTGGTGCCCTTCACCTTGCTGGCGCCCGAATGAGCGCCCGTTACGGCGCCGCCCTCTCGGAGCATCCCGAAGGGGCTGTGGCCATCGGCGAGGCGGCCGGCGAGCTGCTCGAGGTGGTGGGCCCTGCGCCCGACCTGGTGTTGCTCTTCATCACCGCCTCGCACGCCGCCGCCCTCGCCGACATGGCCGCCGTGGTGCGCACGACGCTGGCCCCAGGGCTCCTGCTGGGCGTGACGGCCGTGTCGGTGCTGGCCGGCGAACGCGAGGTGGAGGAGCAGCCCGGGGTGGCGCTCTTCGCCGCCCGGTTGGATGCGGCACCCCAGGCCGTGCGCCTCGAGGCGGTGCGGACCCCCGACGGGTTGGCAGTGACCGGTGTGCCCGACGAGGCTGCCGACGGCGAGCGGGTGCTCGTGTTGCTGGCCGATCCGTTCTCGATCCCGGTCGACAGCCTGGTGGAGGGCCTGGCGGAGACGCATCCCTTGCTGCGCGTGGTCGGTGGCCTGGCTTCGGCCGCCAGGGGTCCGGGCCAGAACGGGCTCGTCCTCGACGGCACCACGTTCTCCGACGGCGCCGTGGGTGCCTTGCTCCCCGTCGGTGCGGCGGTGACCACGCTGGTTTCGCAGGGTTGCCGGCCGATCGGCGACCCGCTCATCGTCACACGCGCCGAAGGCCAACTGCTCCACGAACTGGCCGGCCAACCCGCCCTGGAGCGTCTCGTAGGCATGCTCGGTGCGCTCGACGACAACGACCGGGTGCTCGCGGAGCGCGGGCTGCACGTGGGGCGGGTCATCGACGAACGGAAGCTGCTGTTCGAGCGGGGCGACTTCCTCATCAGGGGCGTCCTGGGCGCCGACCGCGCCAGCGGCACCGTCGCGGTGGGCGATCTGATCCCGGTGGGTTCCACCGTGCAGTTCCAGGTCCGCGACGCCGCCTCGGCCGACGAGGATCTCCGCCATCTTCTGGCCCGCGCCCGGGGTGAGGCCGCGTTGGTGTTCACCTGCAACGGACGGGGCACCCACCTCTTCGGCGAGCCCGACCACGACGCGGCCCTCATCGCCGAGGCCGTCGGCGGGGCCGTGGCCGGGATGTTCTGCGCCGGCGAGCTCGGGCCGGTGGGGCCCCGCTCGTTCCTCCACGGATTCACCGCAAGCGTGCTGTTGTTCGGCGATTCTTGAACGGAGGCAGCCCCCACACTGGGTAGGGTCAGGGGATGGCCGACGCGGAGTTGGAACAGCGGGCTGTCAGCGTCATCCGAGGCCTGTGCCTGGACGGTCCGCAGGCGGCGAACAGCGGACACTCGGGCACCGGCATGGCGCTGGCGCCGCTGGCCCAGGTGCTGTGGACCCGGGTGATGACCTACGACGCCGCCGATCCGCACTGGCCGGACCGAGATCGCTTCATCCTCTCGCCCGGTCACGCCTCGATCCTGCTGTACTCGATGCTGTACCTCAGCGGCACCGGTGAGCTCACCCTCGACGACGTGCGGGCGTTCCGCCAGTGGGGCTCGCGCACACCTGGGCATCCCGAGGTACATCACACCGCCGGGATCGAGGTCACGACCGGCCCGCTCGGCCAGGGTTTCGCCAACGGGGTTGGCATGGGTATCGCGGAGCGATGGCTTCGGGCCCGCTTCGGCTCCGAGTACTGCAATCACCACACGTTCGTGCTGGCGGGCGATGGCTGTCTCGAGGAAGGAATCAGCCACGAGGCGGCATCCCTGGCCGGGCACCTGGGTCTCGGCCGGTTGGTGTACGTCTACGACGACAACCACATCACGATCGACGGGCCGACCGAACTGTCCTACTCCGACGACGCCGCCGGGCGTTTCCGGTCCTATGGCTGGCATGTCGAGGAACTCGGCGAGGTGGCCAACGACCTCGATGTGCTCGAGGGCGCGTTGCGCCGGGCCATGGCCGAGGAGGAGCGCCCCTCGATGCTCATCCTGCGCAGCCACATCGGGTACCCCTCACCCACCTACACCGACACCGATTTCGCCCACGGCAACCCGTTCGGCGCCGAGGAGATCACCCGCACGAAGGCGATCATGGGCCTGCCCGACGAGCCCTTCTTCGTGCCCGACGACGTGCTCGACTTCTACCGCCAAGCCGGTCGCCGAGGGGCTGCGTCGCGCACGGCCTGGGCTGAGCGGCTGAGTGCGATGCCCGACGACGAACGCCAGCAGTGGGACGCCTGTCTGGCGGGGAAGGGCCTCGAGGGCTGGGCCTCGAAGCTGCCGACGTGGTCGGTGGGCGACAAGGTGGCCACCCGGAAGGCGTCGGGCGCCTGTCTGGAGGCCGCGCTCGAGGTGGTGCCCGGCCTCCTTGGCGGCGGTGCCGATCTCACCGGCAACACGGGAACGACCATCAAGGGCCAGGGCGTGCAGACCGCCACCGACCATGCCGGCCGCCAGCTCTACTTCGGCGTCCGCGAGCACGCCATGGGCGCAGTGATGAACGGGATGGCGCTGCACGGCGGCACCGTGCCGGTCGGGGGCACCTTCTTCGTGTTCAGCGATTACATGCGCGGCGCCGTGCGCCTCGCTGCTATCTCCGAGGCCAAGGTCGTGTTCGTGTGGACCCACGACTCGGTGGGTGTGGGCGAGGACGGCCCGACGCATCAGCCCATCGAGCATCTCGCCGCGCTGCGCGCCATGCCCGGCCTGCGTCTGCTCCGCCCCGCCGACGCCAACGAGACCGCGGTGGCGTGGCAGGTCGCCATCGATTCCAACGGGCCCACGGGCCTGGTGCTGTCGCGCCAGGATCTTCCCGTCGTCGTGACCCCGGAGCAGGCCGAGGGGCTGCGCTACGGGGCCTACGTGGTGGCCGAGGCCGACTCCGAGGAGCCCGACGTGATCCTGGTGGGCACCGGCAGCGAAGTCTCGGTGTGCCTCGACGCCCGCACCCTGCTGGCGGCCGAAGATCTCACGGCCCGCGTCGTCTCGATGCCCTCCTGGGATCTCTTCGCGGCGCAGCCCGAGTCGTATCAGGAGCGGATCCTGCCCTCGGAGGTCCCGATCCTGGCGGTCGAGGCGGCCTCCTCCTTCGGGTGGGATCGCTGGAGCGACGACACGGTGGCGATCGATCACTTCGGCGCCTCCGCCCCCGGGTCACGGGTCCTCGCAGAGATGGGCTTTACCGCCACCAATGTGGCCGAGCGTGCCCGTACGCTCATTTCGGACCTCGAGGAGCATTGATGAACGCCCTGACCCGCCTGTACGACGAGTTCGACCAGAGTCCATGGCTCGACAACCTCAGCCGCCGGTCCCTGTCCAACGGTGACCTCGCCCGGTGGGTGGAGCGGGGTGTGCGGGGGGTCACCTCCAACCCGTCGATCTTCCAGAAGGCCATCGAGGGTGCGGAGGACTACGACGAGCAGTTCCGCGGCCTGATCCGCGAAGGCGTCTCGGTCGAGGAGGCCTACTGGAACCTCGTCACGAGCGATATCGCCGACGCGCTGGCCATACTGGCGCCGGTGCACGCCGCCAGCGACGGGCGCGACGGGCACGTGTCGGTCGAGGTGGCGCCCGGCCTGGCGAACGACACCGGCGGGAGCCTGAACTCCGCCCGTGCATTGTGGGGGGCATTGCCCAACGCCAATCTGCTGGTGAAGATCCCCGGCACCGCGGCGGGCCTTCCGGCCATCCAGGCGGCGTTGAGCGAGGGCATCAACATCAACATCACCCTGCTGTTCGGCATCGAGCGCTACGACGAGGTCATCGAGGCCTACCAGTCGGCTCTCGAGGAGCGGCTGGCGAAGGGGCTCGACCTGCACAGTGTGGCCAGCGTGGCCTCGTTCTTCGTGTCGCGCGTCGACACCGAGGTCGACCGCCGGCTGGAGGACATCGGCACCGAAGAGGCCCTGGCGTTGCGGGGGAAGGCCGCGGTCGCCAACGCACAGATGGCCTATGCCCTGTTCCAGGAGCGGTTCTCCGGGCCGCGCTGGGATCGCCTCGCGGCGGCGGGCGCCCGAGTGCAGCGACCCCTGTGGGCGTCCACCTCCACCAAGAACCCCGCCTATCACGACACGTTGTACGTCGACACCCTCATCGGTCCCGACACCGTCAACACGATGCCCGATGCCACCCTCGACGCCGTCGATGACCACGCCGTGCTGGCCCGCACCGTCGACGCCGATCCCGGCGCAGCGGCCGGCGTGCTGGCCCGTCTGGACGAGCTCGGCATCGAGCTGGGCGAGGTGACCGCCAAGTTGGAGGAGGAAGGCGTCGCCGCGTTCAGCAAGTCATTCGACGAGCTGCTTGCCGCCCTGAGTACCAAAGCCCAGCAGTTCAGCGCCTGACGCCCGTGACGACCCTTCAGTTGCCGGGCGAGTCGACGATCGTCGGCGACGTCACCTCCGAGTTCGCGGAGCGTGTCATCGAGGCCTACCACGGGCGCCCCAACGACGGGTTCGCCCTCGCGGTGTCCGGTGGCGACACCGCCCGGCAGTGCTACGAGCGGCTGGCCGAGGACGCCGGCACCCAGATCGACTGGTGGAAGGTCGACGTGTACTGGGGCGACGAGCGCAACGTGGCCCCGGATGATCCCGACTCCAACGAGCACCTGGTGCGCGCCGCGCTGCTCGATCGTGTCGGTGCCGCCAACGCGGTCTACCCCATGCGGCCGGCGGAGGGTAGCGACGCCTACCAACTGCGCCTCGGCGAACTGGGCCGCTTCGACCTTATCCACCTCGGCATGGGTCCGGACGGGCACGTGGCCTCGCTCTTCCCCGGTTCGGCCGCGCTCAACGCCGACCCTGGCCGCCTGGTGATGATGAACACCGACCCCTCGGGTCGCAACCCGCACGAACGGATGACCCTCACGCTCGAGGCCATCAGCCGTGCCCGTCTCGTGCTGGTCACCGTGGCCGGGGCGGCGAAGCGCGAGGCCGTACACCGCGTGGCCGCCGGCGACCCGGATCTGCCGGGCAGCCGGCTGCGGGCCGATCGGGTCGTGTGGATTCTCGACGAGGCCGCCGCCGCCGACCTGTAGTGCTGCGGACATTCCCGTCGTCTGCGCCGGGGGTGGCCTATAGATCCCTGGTGAAGCGGGCATGCACGCTGGCGGGTTCCACATCGGGGCGAGCCAGAGGGGCCCGTACCCAGCGGTAGCCGGCAGTGCGGGCGGCGGCCAGCAGCGGCGGGACGAGCACCTGGGGGTCTCCCTCACAGGAGAGCACGACCGCCCCCTCGAACGCCCGTCGCTTCCTGCGCCCGAGGCCCCCGCCGCCTCCCTCGCCTCCTACGTCGGGGATCGCTGCGATCGTGCCCAGCAGTAACCGACCCCGCAGCCGCGGATCGTCGTAGGGCCCCGCCGGTGCCAGGGCCGGACCCGGCGCGGAGAGGACCTCCTCGGTCGCCGCCTCATCGGTCGGCCAGTCCCACAGGGTCCACCGGTCTCCCCCGCCTTCGGCAAACCCAGCGGCGGCCACCGCGGTCGCGTACCACTCCGGATGCCAGGGGGATCCGGTGGCGCCCGCGCCCGTGCCCCCCACCCGCAGGCCGGCCTCGTCCGCGGCCCAGAAGGAGTACGGACCGCTCATCGACGTGCACGATCCCGCCCGCAGCCATTCGGCCGCGGTGTCCAACAGCAGGGCGGCGGCGGCCGCGTCGTCCTCCACGTCGAAGAAGCCGAAACGACCCTCACCCTCGGCCACCGGATCCCCCGCCGCCGCGGGCGTGGGATCGGCGCCAGCGGGTATGTGGGCGGCGATGCGGCCCACCGGGCGTCCCAGCCGGCGCACCAGGAAGAAGGCCGTCTCAGCCGAGGCGAGGTAGGGGTTCCGGTACCGGTCGAGTCGGGCACGATCGAAGGCCAGGACCGGAGGCGCCCACCTCGGCTCGCGGTGGAACAGGAGATGGGGCAACTCGAAGAACCGCCGAAACGCGGCCCTGCCGTCGACCTCTTCGATGCTCAACGGTGACCCGGTCACAGGGGCACGATGCCACGTGAAGCACTCACGGTTCGGCGACGTCGTGCACCCCGATAGCGTGCGGCGCCTATGGCGAGCGCGGATCTGGTCGAACTGCCCCTCGACGCGTTGCTGGCCGAGGCTCGTGCCGTGCGTGACCGGCACTACGGCACCCGGGTGACCTTCAGCCCCAAGGTCTTCATCCCCCTCACCATGCTGTGCCGGGACCGCTGCGGCTATTGCACCTTCGCAAAGGCCCCGGCCCGGGTGGAGCACCCGTACCTGTCCCCCTCCGATGTGCTGCGCACCGCCCGCCAGGGCGCGGAGGTGGGCTGCCACGAGGCCCTATTCACCCTCGGCGAGGCACCCGAGGACCGGTACCCGGCGGCGGCCGCCTGGCTGGCCGAGCACGGGTACGCGTCCACCGTCGACTACCTGGTGGCCATGTGCCGCCTGGTGCGCGACGAGACCGGCCTTCTCCCCCACGCCAATGCCGGTGCGCTCGACACCGGCGCCCTGGCCGCGCTGCGAACCGTGAGCGCCACGCAGGGGATGATGATCGAGAGCCTCCGCGACGGCCTCGACTGCCATCGCGGCGCACCGGACAAGACCGCCGCCCGCCGTCTGGCCACCCTGGAGTGGGCCGGGGAACTCGGTATCCCGTTCACCACCGGGATCCTGGTGGGTATCGGCGAGAACCGGGCCGACCGCGTCGCCGCCCTGGAGGCCATCGCCGCTGCTCACGCCCGCCACGGGCACGTGCAGGAGGTGATCGTGCAGAACTTCCTCCCCAAGGCGGGGACGGCCATGCACTCGGCACCTCCCTGCCCGCCGGAGGACTTCCTCGACGCCATTGCCCTGGCCCGGCTCATCCTTCCCCCCGAGATCCACCTGCAAGCTCCCCCGAACCTGAGCGACGACTTCGGTGTCCTGCTGGATGCCGGCATCGACGATTGGGGTGGGGTCTCCCCGGTGACCGCCGACCACGTGAACCCCGAACGTCCGTGGCCCGACCTGGATCGGCTGGCCGAGGTGACCGAGGCCCGAGGCCACGTGCTGGCCCCCCGCCTCACCATTTACCCCGAGTTCGCCGCCGCCCCCGAGCGATGGCTGGATGAGGCCATGCGGTTCGCCGTGCTCGATCGCAGCGACGCCGAGAGCCTGGGTCGCGACGACCCCGGCGCGGTGTTCCCCCAGAAGGTCGGCGAGATCGTGAACGTGGGCGACGGTGCCGAGGTGGTGCTGGTGGGCCGCCGCTCGACTGCCTGGTACTCCGGGGCCGACGCCACCCCGCAGGTGCTGGTGCCGGGCCGGCCCCGTGCCGGTGGTGCAGTGGCCGAGGTGCTCGACGGCGTCCGCCGGGGCCAGGAGCCCGGTCACGACGAGTTGATCACCCTGTTCGGGGCTCGTGGTGCCGAGGTAGCAGCCGTCGCCGCGCTGGCCGACGAACTGCGAGCCGAGGCGGTGGGCGACACCGTCACCTGGGTGCACAACCGCAACATCAACTACACCAACGTGTGCACCTTCAAGTGCCGGTTCTGCGGTTTCTCCAAGGGTCCGCTGTCGCTGAACCTGCGGGGCAACCCCTACTTGTTGACCCTCGACGACATCGCCGAGAGGGTGCGCGAGGCATGGGACCTGGGCGCCACCGAGGTCTGCTTGCAGGGCGGTATCCACCCGGATTTTGACGGCGAGTACTACCTGTCGGTGACCGAGGCGGTGAAGCTGGCGGCCCCGGACATCGACATCCACG
>JANMIX010000720.1:0-1583 GCA_031376015.1 Acidimicrobiia bacterium
CGTGCCCGTTGGCCCCGGCGTATACGGCCACCCACGACGGCACCGTCAAGGTGTCCTCCGGTACGTCGGCCCGCAGCACGACCTCGCGCTGATCCCGCACGTCGCGAAGGCGGGCGAAGACCTGGAATCGGGTGCCGCCGCCGGTGTAGCCCGGCTCGAGGGTGTAGGGAGCCTGCAACTTGCCGGCGAGGGGGGTGTCGACCTCGGCGTCCTCGTAACGGCCGAACGGCGACGGCCGCCAGTCGATAGCCGAGAGGAAGCCGAAGTAGCCGAAGCCCAGCTTGCGGCGGGCAAAGGTGCCGGCGTCGGCCCATGCCTCGGCGGTGACCCGCACGTGCAGGTCCTCGCCGACGCGGATGTGGCTGGCCAGCAGCGCGTCGCCGAGACCCTCGGCGAAAAGGCCCAACAGTTGCTGGCGGGCCTCGTCGATGGCGGCCGGCTCCTCGGTGGGAGCGTCGACGTCAGCTGACACCCACGGACTCCCCCCGCCAGCGCACGGCCATGTCTTCGTTCTGGATCCGTTCCTGCAGCAACACGATCCCCTCGAGTAGGGCCTCGGGCCGCGGCGGGCAGCCGGGCACGTAGATGTCGACCGGGATGATCTGATCGACACCCTTGGTGACCGAGTAGCTGTCCCAGTAGGGCCCGCCGCAGTTGGCACACGAGCCCATCGAGATCACGTACTTGGGGTCGGGCATCTGCTCGTACAGCCGCTTGATGGCCGGCACGATCTTGTCGGTGACAGTCCCGGAGATCACCACCACGTCGGCTTGGCGAGGGCTGGCCGGCAGCGGGATCACACCAAGGCGCATCACGTCATACCGGGGACAACCGAGCGCCGAGGCCATCTCGATGGCGCAACAGGCAAGGCCCCACTGGTACATCCAGACGGAGTACCGGCGTGCGGTGTTGAACAGTGTGGTGAGCGGCTTGGGCATCTTGCCGCTCTCGACGAGACCCATCAGGCTCCTAGATCCAGCGCAGGACGCCCTTGCGCCATGCGTAGAGCAGGCCAAGGGCGAGTATGAGGATGAACACGAGCATCTCGACGAGCCCGAACACGTCGTACGCCTCGAGGTTGACCGCCCAGGGGAAGATGAACACGGCCTCGACATCGAAGAGCACGAACAGCAGGGCGAAGATGTAGTAGCGGATCTGGCTCTGTGACCACCCGGTGCCGACGGGGTCCACACCGGACTCGTAGTTGATGTACTTCTCGGGTTGCGCGCGGGTGGGACGGATGAGGCTGCCCAAACCCAGCACACCGGCGAGGAGCCCCACGGCGACCGCTCCGAAGAGGGCAACCGTCAGGTAGTCACGTAGAAAGCCCGACACGGCGGGCGAGCCTAGTGACCCGCTCCGAGGCCATCAAAGATCCCCCCGGTTCAGTGCTTCAGGTGCAGCTTCCGGGCCACCGGCACGAACGCGGCGAGAAGCAGCAGCGCCCACCAGGTGCGCCCCACGCCCGTGCGCAACTGCTCCCACAGAGTGGACATCAGCCCCAACCGGTGGGCGTCGTCGACGACGGTGTTGCGGGCCAGCGCCTGCTCGTCAGGGCGGGCCGCGGCCGCCCCCCGGCCCTC
>JANMIX010000672.1:0-1642 GCA_031376015.1 Acidimicrobiia bacterium
GGCCGCTCGTTCCTCACCGCCGGGTTGGCCACCATGGAGCTACCCAGACGACAGACCCTGACCTTCACCGCGCGCACCGGCACCGTGAGCCTCAACGTGCACAGCGCGGCGAGCGAACCGGTGCACGTCGTGCTCGAAGCACGCGGGGCACGTCTGCGCCTGCCGGCCCATCCCGACGGGCGCATCGCTCTCACCCTCAACCCCGGTACCAACCGGGTCGAATTCAGCGTCAACACGCTCACCTCGGGCGACAGCGCGCTCTCGGTCATCCTGCGCACCCCCGACGAGCGAGTAGAGATCGGCCGGACCCAGGTGACGGTGCGTTCCACTGCGCTGTCCGGCGTGGGCGTGCTGCTGTCCATCGGCGCTCTGCTGGTGCTGGGCGCGTGGTGGATCCGCACCGTGCTCGCCGCTCGCCGGAGCGGCCGAAGCAGCCCAAACGCCGCACCGTGACGATCGACGCGCCGTCGTGGCCGGCAATTGCGATGCGGCGATCCTGCTGCGGGCCGGTGCATCGCTAACCTTGCCCGTCCATGGCCGTTCGCATCATCACCGACAGTTCCTGTGACCTCACCAAGGAGGAGCAGGACGCCCTCGGCGTGACGGTCGTGCCGCTCTCCATCCGCTTCGGCGACGAAGAGTTCACCGACCGGGTCGGCCTCAGCGTCACGGACTTCTACCGCCGGCTCACCTCCGAGCAGCAACTCCCGGAGACGGCGGCGCCGTCGCCCGGGGCGTTCGAGGCGGCGTTCCGCGAGGCGGCCTCCCAAGGAGCCGATGCGGTGGTGTGCGTCACGCTCTCCAGCGAGTTGAGTGCCACCTACCAATCAGCGCGCGCCGCGGCCAAGGCCATCGGCAGCGAGATCGACGTGCGAGTCGTGGACTCCCACTCGATCACCCTCGGCCTCGGCACACAGGTGATCAAGGCCGCCGAAGCGGCCTCCAACGGTGTCGACGCCGACGGGGTGGAGAAGCTGGTCGAGGACATGGCCACGCGCACCCACGTGTTCGGCGCGCTCGACACGCTGGAGTACCTCAAGCGGGGCGGCCGCATCGGCGGTGCCCAGGCAATGCTCGGCCAGTTGCTGTCGATCAAGCCCATCATCGACATCTCCTCCGGCAAGGTCGAGGAAGCTGCCAAGGCCCGCACCCGCAAGCGGGCACTGCAATGGTTGGCCGACAAGGTCCTGGCCCTCAATGAGCCCGAGAACCTTTGCGTGTGCCACGGCATGGCACCTGACCTCGATGAGTTCCTGTCGCTCATCTCCCACCGCTACCCGCCCGAGTCCATCCGGACGGGCATCATCGGGGCCGTCATCGGCACCCACGGCGGCCCCAGGGTCATCGGCGTGACCTGGCAGGACTCGGGGTCCCGCTGAGCTCCGATCTCGAGGGCCGGCTCCTCGCCGGTCGCTACCGGTTGACCCGATTGCGGGCGACGGGGGGCATGGCCCAGGTCTGGGAAGCCGACGACGAGGTGCTCAAGCGGCCGGTGGCCGTGAAGATGCTGCACCCGCACCTCGCCGCCAACGCATCCTTCGTCGAGCGATTTCGGCGCGAGGCGGTGACCGCGGCGCGGCTGTCACATCCCTCGATCGTGGCCATCTTCGACACCTGCTCCGACGACGGCATCGAAGCGATC
>JANMIX010000786.1:0-1894 GCA_031376015.1 Acidimicrobiia bacterium
CGGTGAGGACGAACTTCATTTTCGTGTTTCGCTCGATGGCGCCGCTGAACAGCAGCTGCCTTGCATTCCGCACGGCCGACGACTCGACCTCGGCCAGTTAGACGCCCATGTGGTCGCCGAACTCCTCGCGGGGCGCTTCACCGGAATGGGTGTGCACCGGCAGGTTCGCCGCCGCGCAGGCCGCCCACACCGGATCGTAGTCGGCGTGGTTGTAGGGCTTGTGGTCGCGCCACATGGTCGGGATCATGATCCCGCGGATGCCGGGCTGGGCGGCCACCCACTCGATCTCGGCCACCGCCCGCGCCACGTCGTGGGTGATGGGCACCAGGGCGATGCCGGCGCGGCGCTCGGGGCTATGGCTGCAGAGATCGGCCAGGAACCGGTTGTGGGCATGGGCGCCGGCGAAGGCCAGCTCGGGGTCGGTGATCTCCCCCGCCTGCAGCCCGGCACCGAAGGGGGGCGAGGCGTTGGCGGTGATGGCATCGGCGTCGGCGAAGATCACCTCGGCGGCCACGCCGTCGGCGTCGAGTTCCTTGTCGCGCACCACGGGGTCGAATGCGCCGCGCAGGCCTTCGGCGTTGTCGGTCTCCCACCCCATGATGTAGTCGTAATTCATCTTGAGCGCCTCGGCCCGCATGGCGCTGCGCCCGGCGAGGAAATCATCGAAGGCTTCGTTGTACTGCGGGTCGAGGTACTGGCGGTACTCCTCGCAGGGCAGGCCGGCGTGGCCGTCGGCCGAGATGATGGTGTAACGCTCGGGCAGGTTCACGTACGCGCCCCCAACACCGAGAGGTCGTCGTAGCGCTGGTGGGCGAAGGCCAGCAGGTCGGCGGCCGGGACCGTGCCCACCACCTCGCCGCGCTGGCTGCTGGCCAGTTCGCCGTACTCGAAGCTGACGATGTCGAGCACCGGGAAGTCGGCCACCGGATCGAGGGGTGAGTCGATGAGCTTCAGCTCGCCGCTCACCGGGCGCACGTTGCGGGCCTTCTCGTTGCGATGGCAGTACACGAAGGGCGGATCGCCGTCGAGACCACCCCCGGTGGCCGAGGGGCTGAGCTTGAAGTAGAAGTCGATCTTGTCGCGCTCGTAGCCCTCGACGGGCTCGCCCAACTGCCCGCCGATCTCGGCGACGCGGAACCCCATCCGCTCGATGTGGGCATTGAGCCGGTCGCCCTCGACCTCCAGGGTGACGTCCGCGATCTTCTTCGGTTCCCCGAAGGTCTCCCGTCCCCCGACGGTGGCCTGCTCGGTGCTCATGGGCATGAACAGGGCGTACTCCCCCTCGACATCGCCGTGGCGAGCCCGCACCCCGAACCAGCCGGCCCCGAAGGGCTTGATGCCCGTTCCCATGTCGACCACCGCGATGCGCAGGCGGGCCGTGGGCTCGGAAGGTCGCAACGGCGGCGGGAGCACGGCGGCGATGGCGTCGGGATCGGTGCGGAACACCACCGTGACGGCACGGCTCCAGATCGGGTTGCTCACCGCCTCGATCTCGCGGTTGCGCTGCTGTTCGGGCGCACGGGCGGCGTAGCGGTTGGTGGTCATGGATCCCCCTCTGATCTCGACTGTCCCAAGTGTTGCACTCTGCGCCGAGGTGGCGCTGCTCGTCGGGGCCCTACAGGACGAGTTCGGCGATGGCCCGCAGTTGGGCCTCGTCGGCGGCCGCCACCATCAGGGTGGTGACGGGGCTGTCGTGCCAGCGCGCCAGGCGTTCCTTGATGCGGGCGACGGGTCCGACCAGGGAGATCTCATCGGCGAAGTCGTCGGGCACGGCGGCGATGGCCTCGTCGCGCCGTCCCTCGAAGAAGAGGTCCTGGATGCGGTAGGCCTCTTCCTCGAAGCCCATCCGGGCCATCAGCTTGGTGTGGTAGTTCTGCCCCTTGGCGCCCATGCC
>JANMIX010000680.1:0-11915 GCA_031376015.1 Acidimicrobiia bacterium
CTTCCTCATCGGCGTCGTCAGCCTCGACGAAGGCCTGCGCGGCCGCCGGCGATCGGCACATCAGCGGTCGAGCTTCGCCCCCGGCACCACGATCGCGGTGCTGCCCACGCTCCGGTTCATCCCCCAGCGAGTCGAAGTCGCAACGAAGTCCGGTCGCCCGGTGCTCCGCCCTGTCGGCGTACGCCTCGAGCTGAGCGGCCGGGCTGGCGCCGCTCGCGCCAGCTGAGCAGCGCCGCCCGTAACGATGATCGGTTGCTCGCACTGAGGCGAGCGCTCGAAAACCGCTACCGTTCGGCCCTCGCACCACTCATGGGGGACCAATGAAGCGACTCTCCGGAACCGACGCAGTCTTTCTCGCCGCCGAGACACCCTCGTGGCATCAGCACGTCGGTGGCATCACCATCCTCGACCCCACCGACGCGCCCGACTTCAGTTTCGAGAAGTTGCGCGACCTCCTGCGCGAGCGCCTCCCGTACTGCCCCAAGTTCGCCTGGAAACTGAAGTCGGTTCCCTTCGGTGTGGACCGGCCCATCTGGGTCGACGACCCCACCTTCGATGTCGACAACCACCTCATCCGGGCCGCCTGCCCTCAACCGGGCGATCTCAAAGCCCTGGCCGACATGGTGGGGCGCATCATGAGTCACCAACTCGACCGCCGCCGCCCGCTGTGGGAGATCTGGCTCGTCGAGGGAATGCAGGACGGGCAGGCGGCGGTGGTGGCCAAGTTCCACCATGCCCTGGCCGACGGCATGAGCGGGATGGCTCTGGCCGAGCAACTCTTCGACCTGGAACCGAACCCGCCGGCCCGCACGGACATCCCCGAGTTGGAGTCGGCCGGTCCGGTGCCGAGCGATGCCGTGCTCCTTGCGCAGGCCCTGCTCCCGCCGGGCCGTACCCCGATCCGCATGGCCCGCTACTTCGCTGCGCAGGCCCGCCGGGCCGTCGACATCGTGCCCATGATGACCGGCGCCGACAGCGAGGTGGCGTCGCCCATGAACGCGCCCCGGACCCCGTGGAACAACGTGCTGAGCCCCAAGCGCTGTCTCTCGTTCGGCTCACTCTCCCTCGATGACGTGAAGTTCGTGCGCAAGGCCTTCGACGTGAAGGTGAACGACGTCATGGTGGCGGTGGTGGGCGGTGCGCTGCGCCGGTACCTGATCACCCAGGATGCGCTGCCGGCCGAACCGCTCATCGCGGGGATGCCGTTCTCGACCCGCGATCCGGGTGACACCGAGTTCACCAACAAGATCTCCAGCGCCTTCGTCTCCCTGGCCACCAACCTCGAGGATCCGGCCGAGCGCCTCATGGAGGTCTACCGCAGCACTCAGGCCGCGAAGGTTCTACAGACGGCGTTGCGAGCCCGTCAGGTGCAGTCGATCGGCGAGACGGCCCCGCCGATGCTCATCAACCTGGCCAGCCGGACCCTGTGGCGTAACGGCATCGACACCAGGATCCCAATGGCCGCCAACACGGTCGTGTCGAACGTGCCGGGGCCTCCGTTCCCGCTCTATACGGCCGGTGCCAGGGTCGTCGGCATCTATCCGACCGCGCCGATCATGCTGGGGATGGGGCTCAACGTCACGCTGATCTCCTACGTCGACAAGGTCGACGTCGGCTTCCATGCCGATGCCGAGTTGGTTCGCGATCCGTGGGCGCTCATCGAGGGCCTGGCACCTTCGTTGGAGGAACTGGTGGTGGCGGCCAAGGCACTTGCGGGTCCGACGTCGTTGTCGGCGTCCTCGTCAGCGGTGAAGGCGCCGGCCAAGAAGGCGCCGGCCAAGAAGGCGCCGGCCAAGAAGGCGCCGGCCAAGAAGGGCTGAACCGCACCCCGAAACGGCGGGCGCGCGTCAGCGCGCCGAGCGGGTGCGACCCAACATCTCCGGGATCTTGGCGATCAGCTGGGTCAGATCCGTGGTCTTGTCGAAGAAGCCCGACGCGGACGCGAAGGCATCGGCGGGCTTGGCCGCGGGCTCCAGCGCGGTGAGGACGATCACCTTGGTGTGCGGGGCCACCGCGAGGATGCCCGGAAGGGCATGGGCGCCGTCGAGGACCGGCATCATCACGTCGAGCACCACCAGATCAGGTTGGTGCGCCGCCGCCAGGCTGATGGCTTCCACCCCGTCGGCCGCTTCCCCCACGATCTCGAAACCGCCCTCCACCAGCAGCGTGAGGCGAACCAGATCCCGCGCCGCGGCGTGGTCGTCCACCAGCAGCACCCGCAGGGGGCTGGGGTCGTTGATCGGTCCGGCCAGCGGCTCGGGACCAGGGCGCTCGAGGATCCAGCGCAGCGCCTCGTCGGCTGGTCGCGCCGGGCTCCAGTGGAATCCCTGTGCCATCTCGCAGCCCATGGCGGCCAGTTGGTCGGCCTGTTCGGGGTTCTCGACGCCTTCTGCCACCGCGGACATGCCCAGCGCCTGTGCCAATCGGACCACGCCCAGCACGATGGCAGTGTCGGCCGGGCTGTTGCCCAACCCGCGCACGAAGGACTGGTCGACCTTCAACACGTCCACCGGATAGCGACGCAGGTACAGCAGCGAGGAGTAGCCCGTGCCGAAGTCGTCGACCACCAGCGTCACACCGAGGGCCCGCAAGGACTGCAGCGCATCCAGGGTGGCGGGCACGTCGTGCATCAACGTCGTCTCGGTGATCTCGAGCCAGAGCCGGGACGGGTCCAGGCCCGTGCGATCCAGGATCCCGGTCACTGAGGCGGCCAGGTCCACGAGATCGAGCTGTCGTGCGGAGAGGTTCACCGACACCGTGAGGGGCGGCAGATCCGGGTTCGCCTGCTGCCAGCCCTGCACCGTGCCGCAGGCCTCCTCCAGCACGAAGGCGCCGATGGCGCACACGAGGCCGGTGTCCTCGGCCATGGGGATGAACTCTCCGGGCAGGACCACGCCGCGGCTGGGGTGGTTCCATCGCACCAATGCCTCGACGCCGGACACCTCCTGGCTGGGCAGATCCACGACAGGCTGGTAGTAGACCTCGAACTCGCCCTGCTCCACTGCTCGGCGGAGCGCGATCTCCGATTCGAGTTGCGAGGCGGCGTGCTGTCGCAGCCGCTCATCGAACAACTCCACCCGGTCGCGGCCACGATCCTTGGCCTTGTACATGGCCAGGTCGGCATCGCGGACCATCGCTTCGGCGTCGATGCCTGCGGTGCGGCCATTCGACAGGGTGAGACCGATGCTGACCGTCGGCCGCAGTTCGTGACCTTCGAATGCCGGCGAGCACATGACCGAGTCGCGTAGGCGGTGGGCGATCGCCTGGGCTTCCCCGTCATCGACGTTCTCGCACAGCACCACGAACTCGTCGCCGCCCAGCCGTGCCACCGTGTCGCCGGGGCGGACCGCTCGGGCCAGTGTTCCGGCCACGGCCACCAGGAGCCGGTCGCCGGCAACGTGGCCGAGGCTGTCGTTGACCCACTTGAAACGATCGACGTCGAGGAACATCACCGCCACCGTCGAGCCGTCGCGGCGGGAGCGGTTCAGGGCCTGTTCGACGCGGTTGAGGAACAACGTCCGGTTGGGCAGCTTGGTGAGCCCGTCGTGCAGCGCGTTGCGGACCAGTTCCTCCTGCGCAGCCTGCAGGTCGCGCAGGCTCTCGCGCAGCGAGGTCGTGCGCTCATCCACCAGGGCCAAGGCGAAGTCTCGTCGCCGGCCGAGTGTCTCCACGACCATGGCTGCCAGCAGGGCGGAGACGAGACCGCCGGCCAGCAGGAGCCAGGGAACACGGGTGGCGAAGCTCCCCACCAGGGGCTGTTGGGAGCCGACCACCACCAGCCAGTCGTCCACACCGACGGGGACGAGCGCCGTGCTGGTGTTGCCGGTGATGGGCACCTGACGCGTGGTTGCCAGCACCAGCCGGTCTTCCCGGGCGGTGCTGGCGGAGTACAGGGCCACGTTGAGTTCGCTGAAGGGCGTGCTGGCGGTGCGGGCGTCGGGGGAGAACGGATCGATGGCACTCTCCTGGTAGATGACCCAGCCCTGAGCACCAACCTCGGGGCCGAGGGCGAACCCCACCCGACGGCGTAGGCCGTCGGTGATCAGGCCGCTCACCAGGCCCGGTTCGGACATGGCCCGCCGGACGACATCGAGCCGGTCACCGGTCAGGGGGCCGGCGGGCACCCCGTCGCCGACCATCGCCACCCGCGACAGCGAGTTGGCATCTCGCCGGATCAGCATGATGGCGCGTGTCTGGCCGACAACCAGAGGGGTGGCGGTGTCGACGAACGGCTTCTGGGGGTTGGCGCCGGTGGCCGCCACGGTGCCCAGGGAGCGCATGGTGGCCGCCACGCCGGAATAGGAGTTGGTCAGCACCGCGCCGATCTCGCCTGCTCGTTCCGTGAGCAGACGTCGCTCCTGGTCGCGGATGACGTTGTGGGCTACGAGGGACAGTCCCACGGCCACGCTGCTCAGGGCGACGAGGACGCCGACCGTGAGCCGGTGAACCCCGCCTCGTCTCACCGCTTGAAGTCCTTGAGCAGCACGCCGCAGATCGGTTCATCGGCCACGGGTACGAACTTGCTGTCGTGCAACTGGAGGATCCAGGAGCACAACGGCATCTTCCCGAACAACGCGCCGTAATCGGTCGGGGGGAGCAGGCCGTCGGCCGTGAAGTCCTTCACCCTCCGCAGGTTTGCGATAAACGCCTCCCGGGTGGGGCAGCGATCCTCAGCCTCGTGGAGACCCCGGATGAAGGTGTCGGCGGAGAGCCAGCCCACCATGGCCAGCTGGCCGGGGTACTCGTCGGGTGCGACCTGCGCCAGCATTCGCTTGAACCGATCGTGGACGGGCACGTGCAATTCGAAGGGTCGCCAATCAATGGAGAAGTAGACGCCCTCCAACTGCGCACCGAACGCGGCGGCGACGCGGCCGTCGTAGCCGGTGGGGAAGATCGCCACCTTCAGCTTGATGCCCGCTTGCTTGGCAGCCTTGTAGAGCGCCACGTTCTGCAGGGTCGACAGGCCCGTGTAGAGCGAATCGACCCCCGCTTGCTTCATGGCCTTGACCTGGTCCGTGAACTCATTGCTCCCGAGCGGGACCTCCACGGTCTCGTAGCCCAGTTCCAACCCGACGGCGGGAAGGGTCTGGGCGACCTGTCGGGCCACGTTCACGCTGGCCTGGGCCCCGCCGGCCACGATGGCCACACGACGCCCGCCGTGAGCCTTGATGAATTCGGCGACCCTCGTGACCGGCTCCCCCTCCGGCTTGGGCGAGGTGCTGAAGCGGTAGCCGAACATGTTCCGGAAGGTGCCCCAGGCCGGGGTGATGCCCCAGCCCGTGACCGGGACGTGCTCGTCACTGAGCAGCTTGCCGCTGCCCTCGGAGTTCGTGCTGGCCTCGATCACGCCGAACACCTGCTCGCTCACCACCAGTTGGCGGGCTGCGGTGAGGTTCGCCAGCTCGCCGTCACCGTCGTCGGCGGGAACCATCCTGAGCCGGCGCCCTCCGACGCCGCCCTTGGTGTTCTCCTCGGCGAACCGGGCACTGATGCCGGCACCCACCGCTTTGAACACGATGAGGTTGGGGCCCGAGGACGGGAAGATCGCGCCGACCTTGATTTCGTCGTTGTCGATGCCTGGAGCACTCGTCGAGCACGAGCCTGCTGCGCCGGAACGCGCCGCTCCGTCGCTGGCCGCGCTCCCGCATCCCGCCAGCAGGACGAACGCGGCGATTGCCAGAGAAGGGACACGGCGAGACCGGGAAGACCACGTCGCGCGAGGAAGTTGCAGCACCACTGCGTCCAATCGGCAGGCCCCTCGCGGATTGAAGCAGCATGCGCGGAGATGATCCGATGGGGCTAGTCACCACCGGTGCCGGCTCCCGCGACGGCGGGTTCGGGCGTGGTCGCCTTCTGTTCGTCACGGGGCTCGGCGACGTCGGCTCGGACCGCCTCGAGTTGGGCGGCCAGGGCCGCTCCGAAGAAGAGCGCCACTGAGATCATCATCGACCACAGCATCAGTGCCGCCATTCCGGCCAGGGGCCCGTAGGTCTGGCCGAAGGAACTGCTGTGGCGGAGGAACAGACCCAGCCCGGCGGTGACGACGATCCAGAGCACCAGCGAAACCGACGATCCGAAGGCGAGCCAGGACCAGGCGGGTTGATGCCGGCGCGGGCACCAGCGGAACAGCAGCGCCAGTGCGCCTGTCAGGAGCGCCGCGCCGAGGGGCCACATGGCGATGGCGGCGAGTGCCCTCATTCGATCGTTGTCGGTGGAGGTCGCCAATGAGCGACCAAGGGTGAGTGCGACGAAGGCGGTGGCCAACAGCACGCCGGCGCTCGCGGCCAGGAGGAGTGCCAGGCGGTACTTCTCCCGCGGTGGGCGGTCCTCCTCGACGCCGTAGAGGCGGTTGAGGCCACGCTCAAGTTGCCCGAAAGCCGTGGTGGTGGTGAGCAGGCAGCCGAGCAGCCCGAGAGTCAAGCCGAGGTAGCTGTGCGACGACCCCGTCCTTTGGGCCTGCACCACCGCAGTCGTGAGCAAGTCCGACACCGGTCCGGGTGCAGCCGCCTGCACTGCGGTCACGACCGAGTCACTGATCGATCGATCACCGAAGGTCGTGGCCACGCCGACGAGGGCGATCAGGCCCTGCACCGCCGTCAGGGTCACCATGAAGGCCAGCGAACGGGCATGGCTCAGGCCGTCGGACCACTGCAGACGCTGGTAGGCGTCATAGAACAACGCCCGGTACCCCGTCGAGGCGAGTGTGCGCCGGGCGTCGTCGCCCGTAAGTCTCCAGGTCTCGGGTACGACCGCGGCCGTGCTCATCTCATGAGGCGTTGCTCAGGGGGACCCGTGAGGCGGTGCCGATGCCGGCGAGCGGCAACCGCCGGCGGAGCGAGCTTCGCCCGGAGCGCCACGAGTGCAGTACGCGCCGGGCGAACGCGCCCTCGAGGACCAGCAGGCTGCGGGCGCCGAAGAGCACCGACGCGGCGGCGTGAGGATCGTCGCGCACGAAAGCCGGCACCAGATCCTCGATGGCGATGAGTTGATGGGAGGCGTCGGCCGCCACGTGTACGTCGTAGAACTCGGCGCCATTTCCCCCGGCGACGCGCCGGTGCGCCGCGCCGTAGCGAGTCATGGGCACCACCGACGTCATCTCGAACACGGCGAAGTGCCCGATGCAGGCGCCCACCCAGCGGCGGTGCAGACCGAACATCGACAGCAGATTGACCGTCGCCAGCGTGACACCGGGAAGGTGTGGGACATAGCGCCCGTATGAGGCGTCGAGGCCGAGGGATTCCATGGTGCGGGCGAACAGTTCGGCATGGCTCTCGCCGGGGGCGCCGTTGCCGTACTCATCGAACTGAAGGGTCAGCAGCGCAGACTTGGCAACGCCCGCAGGCAGCCTCGGAATGGCCCACGTGTGCGGATCCGCCTCCTTCAGCTGGTAGGCCGACCGGTGCACCGCCAGCTCGCGGAGGTGCTCCACACCGGCGTTCGTTTCGACCCACGTCGAGAGTGACGGCGCCTGGCTCGACGCGATCGCTTGCTGTAGCAGCTCGGGGGCCCTTGCCGGCTCGATCGGTCGGGGGGCACCGACCTCGGCGTAGAGCAGTCGCAGGAACTGGGCCTCGAGCGCGGCGCGCATGGCGAGCAGACCCGGGTCCCACTCCAGGGCCGGGTCCACGCCGTCCCAGCCTCGGTAGTGCAACTCGTAACAGACGTACAGCGCGAGGTGGAGATCGAGGTCGTCGAGCGTGGTCGCAGCGAGGGCGCGGGAATGCCGTTGGAGCGGTCCCCCCATCAGCACACCGAGAACTCCGGCCGACAGCGGCCCTACGGGAGCCGGAAGTTGCGGTGGTGACGCGACCATGAGGGGCTTCTACCCACTCTCGCCGCCCTCTAGGCATTTCGCGTCATGTTGCCCGCAGCCATCAACTCCGGCGGAAAGCGGACGATCTACTCAGTGCGGAAGTGAGTTGGACGGGAATCGAGGAGGGGCAATGCCTCAGCGGCAGCACATCGGCCGGGTGATGATCGCGCTGGCGATCGTGGGTGCCACGGTCGCCACCGTGCCGGCAGCGAAGGCGGCACCACCCACGAACGCCACCCCGGTCGACTCGGCTGCCCCGTCGGGGGCGACCACGGCGCAGAACTTCGTCGCCGGCGCGACGTATCGGTTGATCGCGTCGGGCGGTTACACGAACACGGTCGGCACGGTCGCCACCTCGGGCGACGCCAATTGCTACGGCGGTCTTCCCGACCCGATCCACCAGCTCCAGGTGTTCGCCGGCAACCAGCCGCTGGCACTGCAGTGGCGTTCGTGGATGACCGTGGGTGCGTCCGGCTGCGACCCTTCCAGCCTCTACTACGCCGATGTCACGGGCACCGGGGGTCCCCTCACCTACCGGTTCGCGCAGACGGTTGGAAACAGCGGGACGCTCACCGTTCTCAGTTGGCGGTCCAACGGTGCCTGCGCCGCTCCGCTGCCGGACCCTGAGCCGTGGTGGGGAAGTGGCCTCTATGGCCAGACCGCCTTCGCCGATTCGGTGGCGACGAGTGCCACCATCATCTACGGCGACGGGCTCACCCGCACGGTCGCGCTCAACGAGAAACTCGCTGCCGGCTGCAGTGCCCAGAACCACTCCTTCAACAACGCCATCTGGGCCTGCAACACCCGCTACCCGCAGGATGATCCCAGCGACATCTCGCGGGCCGGACTCTTCTCGGGGGAACTGGCGAGCGGGCAGTGGATCGCCGATTCGTTCAACAACACCACGAGGGTGCCGCCCAACGCCTATCCGTCGCAGTGGTGGCAGGGATCGGGCCACGGCGGGTTCCGCACCTGCAACATCGCCGTCGCCGGAGCCGTGTACAAGATCACGGTGAAGGGCGATTACCAGTGGGAGGCCCGGCTGCGGCCCGGCGAACTGGGCGACGCCATGTGTTCGACCCCCTCCGCCACCGCGGTGGCCTTCGATCCGACCCTTGGTGGTGTCTACGTCGCCGACCAGGGCCTCGACACCATCTCCACCGTCCTCGGTTCCGGCAAGGTCACCCGTGACGCGGTGGCGGCCGCTCCTGACACCCATCCCGGCGCCGCGCACCTGTATCCCTCCGCGCCCGGTCTGGCGGTGAACCCCGCGACCCACCTTCTGTACGCGGCCGATGAGGGGTCGCCCTTCAATGGGACGGACGCGGTGGCGGGCGTCGAGAGCGAAGGTGGCGTGCACGTCGTGGATCTCGCCACCAACGCGGTGACCTCGATCAGCCTCGGTGAGCCCCAGTACGCACGCCTGCAGAACCTCACCGCCCTGGCGGTGGACACCCAACGGAACCGGGTCTACGCGGCCAACAACCTGCTGGGTGCCCTCTTCGTCATCGATGGGGATCGCGTCTCGGCCACGTTCAACACGGTGATCGCGTCCGTGCCGCTCGGCGGGGTCGGTGCCACCAACTTCGTGGCTGTCGACCAGGCTCTCGCCCGGGTCTATGTGACCTCGGCCCAGGACCGCACCGTGAAGGTCATCGACGAGACCGACAACTCAATCGTGGACACCTTCGCCCTCGGCCACGTGCCCGGTGACGTGGCCGTCGACCCCAGCACCCACCTGCTCTACGTGGTCGATGCCGACAATGGCGCCCTGGACGTGGTCGACCCCCGCTCGCACTCGGCGACACCGGTGTCGATCCCGGTCCCCCGGACGGTTCCGGCCATCGCACCACAGGTGATGGGTATCGGCGTCCTTGCCGCGTCGGGCGGGGTGCCCGCCCACGTGTACCTGGCGGTGCTGGCCAACGGCGTCGATGCCAACACCCACGGCATGGCCAACAACGATCCTGCCGCCCCCTTCGCCCGCGGCGACGGCCAGGTCGTCGTCATCGATCCGGCGGCGCGGTCGGTCGTGGCCACCTTCGCCCGTCCCGCCGGGGGCACCGTCGCCGGCCCCGACCCCGAGCGGGTCGCGGTCGATCCCGTGCGGCGCCTCGTCTACGTCGCCAACTCCACCTCGCACACGGTGTCGATCTTCAGCGATCAACTGGCGGGCATCACCGCCAAGCCGCTTGCATTGGTGGCGGCGACCCGCACCACCGCCGGCATCAAGGCGTTCTCGCACTGGCGAGCCGAACGCAACCACTACTTCGGTGAGGACCTGTGGCGGAACCAGGGCTACTACCAGAGCCTTTGGGTCGATCAGCTCCAGGCTCCAGGAGGGGTCGGCGGGGGCACGGTCACTGACGCCGATCAGGCGAACCACTGGGTGCCCACCTATCCGCTCGCCGGCAATCCCGAGTGTGCTCGGGATGCCGACCACACGTACACGCTCACCTACACGGCGCCCTACGACGGGCCGATGAAGTTCTGGATCTACGACTACTACTACTACGAGGCGGCCAGCTTCGGCGCCATGTCGATCAAGCTGCAGCGCATCGGCTGACGTTCGCGCCGAAGGTTCCGTTCGGCTCGCATGCCGCACAGGCCGGACGAACGCGCCCGGCCTGGCATCCAAGGGATGTGCCCTAGTGGGCGGGCACTTCGATCATCATGCCGTGCTCGGCGGCGACACGGACGATGCGCTCGAAGTCGGGAGGGGTGTCCGACGGAGGAGGCAACGTCCGGCTCAGTGCCGGCTCGCCGACCTCGGTGAAGAACTTGTCGATGCCGCCGGGGAGGTAGTTGATGACGACCGTGGCCTGCGTCGTCGCCTCGAAGAACTCCCGGGTTCCGGGCGGGAAGTAGAAGGCCGCACCCTTCGATGCCCCCACCACGTCGTCGCCGATGTGCACGTCGAGTTCACCGTCGACCACGTACAGCGACTCCGCACGGGATGAGTGTGGGGAGGGGATCCGGTTCCGGCCGGAACCGTCATGCGCATGACGGTGGCGGTGCCGCCGGTCTCCTCTCCCGAAACGAGCACCTCGTACAGCCCCCCGAGGAACCACATGGCCCTTCCCTCATCGGATTTCGTTGCGACTGCATTCGTCATACGAGCCCCCTCCGTGCGATAGGGATGATGGTTCGAATGTACGCCCGGGTCTGCTGCGCCGGAAGGGAAATCTCAGGTGAAGTCAGAACCGCCGTCGACGTTGAGGTTCGCGCCCGTCATGTAGGTGTTGCGGGCCGAGGCGGCGAAGGCGATCACCGGGCCGATCTCGGACGGGTCGGCGGCCCGGTCGAGGAACACGTGGTGCCCGAAGCCCGTCCCGATGAAGCGCATGATGTCGTGCAGGTCGTTCTCGTCGACGCCCTCCATCGGTGCCAGCGCTGCCTTCAACGACGCGGAGGCGAAAGTGCCGGGGCTGACCGTGTTCACCAGGATGCCCTCGGGCGCCAGCGTCTGGGCCAGGTTCTTGGTGAGGCTGGTGAGCGCCGACTTGGCCGCCGTGTAGGCGATGAGCGGCGGTGATTGCCGCTTGGTCGACATAGCTGACACGTTCACGATCCGGGCCCATTCGGCCCGCCGCAGGTAGGGCAGCGCGGCCCGGATGGTGCGCACGGCGCTGAGGGTGAGTCCGTCGAAGACCTGATGCCAGTCGGCGTCGGTGTAGGTCTCGAAGGACTTGAGCCCACCCGCCATGGGGCCGGCGGCGTTCACCACCGCGTTGAGATGACCCCAGCGCTCGCCGATTTCGGCGATGGCGGCGTCGACCGAGGCCCCGTCGAATAGGTCGGTGGCGATACCGAGCGCGTCGGGCGAACCGAGGCCGGTCAGGGCCGCCGCCGTCTCGTCGAGATCCGCGCGCGATCGGGCCAGCACCGCGACGCGGGCGCCGTCGGCGGCGAAACAGTCGGCGGCGGCGCGGCCCATGCCGGTGGTGCCTCCGGCGACCACGACGTTGGCTCCGGCGAGTCCGAGATCCATGGGTGTGCTCCTTGTGCTCTGCGACCGCCGCTCAGGGCGATCGCTCGGTGAACCGGTCGTTGTAGAAGGCGAACTCGGCGCGCAGTTGATCCAGGTCGATGCCGTACTCGT
>JANMIX010000830.1:0-2549 GCA_031376015.1 Acidimicrobiia bacterium
GTACACCTCCGGTACCACGGCCAAGCCCAAGGGCATCATGCACACCACCGGTGGCTATCTCACCCAGGTCGCCTTCACCCACAAGTACGTGTTCGACCTGCACCCCGCCGAGGACATCTACTGGTGCGCGGCCGACATCGGCTGGGTGACCGGTCACAGCTACATCGTCTACGGGCCACTCACCAACGGCGCCACCAGCGTGATCTACGAGGGCACGCCCGACACCCCGGCCAAGGACAGGATCTGGGACATCTCCGAGCGCTACGGCGTCACGATCCTCTACACCGCACCCACCGCCATCCGCACCTACATGAAGTGGGGTACCCAGGAGCCTGAGAAGCACGATCTGTCGAAGCTGCGACTCCTGGGCAGCGTCGGCGAGCCCATCAATCCCGAAGCGTGGATGTGGTACCACGCCCACATCGGCGGCGGCCGCTGCCCCATCGTCGACACGTGGTGGCAGACCGAGACCGGCGCCATCATGATCAGCCCGCTGCCCGGCGCCACCACCCTCAAGCCGGGTTCGGCCACCTTCGCGCTGCCGGGCATCGGCGCCGAGGTCGTCGACGACGCCGGCAAGCCCGTGCACCGCGGCGGTGGCTATCTCACCCTCACGCGCCCGTGGCCCGCGATGTTGCGGGGCATCTACGGCGATCCCGAGCGCTACCAGGAGACCTACTGGTCGCGTTTCGAGGGCCGGTACTTCGCCGGTGACGGCTGCAAGATCGACGACGACGGCTACCTCTGGCTGCTCGGCCGTGTCGACGACGTGATGAACGTGTCGGGCCATCGCATCTCCACCACCGAGGTCGAGTCGGCCCTCGTCGATCACCCTTCGGTGGCCGAGGCGGCGGTGGTGGGGGCCAACGACGCCGTCACCGGGCAGGCGATCATGGCGTTCGTGACGGTGAAGGGCGGCATCGCCACCGGCACCGCGCTGGGCGAGGAACTCCGCGGACATGTGGCCACCAAGATCGGTCCGACGGCGCGGCCCAAGACGGTCATCTTCACCGACGAACTGCCCAAGACGCGCTCGGGCAAGATCATGCGACGTCTCCTGCGCGATGTCGCCGAAGGCCGTGCCTTGGGCGACACCACGACGCTGGCCGACCCGGCCGTGGTGGAGGAGATCCGTCGCCGAGCGAACGAGACGCCGTCAGAAGATTGACCTCCTGTTGGTCGTCAGACGTGTCGTGAGCGTCCAGAATGTTCGCATGACCCAATCGAGTGTGGCCCATCCACCGACGTGGACGTGGCGCGCCGCAGCCCGGCCGGGAGGGCCGGCCGTTCTCATCGACATCGATGGCACGCTCTCGGATGCCAGCGCCCGCCAGCACTTCCTGGCCAACGACCGCAAGGACTGGAACGGGTTCTTCGACGCCTGCGGCGACGACCCGATCATCGAGCACACCGCCGCGCTCCTCGGTGTCATCGATCCCGCCTATACCGCCGTGTTGCTCACGGCCCGGCCTCTGCGGGTGCGCGAGGTCACCGTCGCCTGGCTGGCCCGCTACGACCTGCGATGGGACCTGCTGGTCATGCGCCGCCACGGCGACTTCACCGCCTCACATGACTCGAAGAGCAGAGCCGTCGCCGAACTGCGTGCCCACGGTTTCGACCTGCGTCTGGCCATCGACGACGACCCCCGCAACGTGACCATGTTCCGCGAGCTGGGTATCCCCTGCGTGGAACTGCTTTCCGGCTACTACTGAGCCATGGCGAATTGGGTCGATCTGTTGGACCCGGACGAGGCGGTCCTGCGTCGTGAATGGCCCGATGCGATGGCGTCGGCGGTGGACAGGCTGGTGGCGCCCCATACCCACGCCGACGAGCCCCGGCCCCGCCTGGAGAGCCACGGCGACTATGTGATCGGCGTCTTTCTGGTGCCGGTGGCCGAGCGCAGTGCCGACCGGATCTTCTACCAGGAGGTCGATCTGCTGCTCAGCGCCGACCGCGTCCTGACCGTGCGCAAGACCCCACCGGAGGGACAACCGATCGACCTCCAAGGGGCGAGGGCCGCGTGTGCCGCCAACCCCGCCGTGTCGGCCGGTCTGGCCGCCTACCACATCGTCGACGAGGTCGCCGAGGGTTACCTCGCGCTCGTCGACGCCCTCAACGAGGAGATCGACGAACTCGAGGACAACGTCGACGAGTGGACCAACGATCAGGTCCGGCGACGGTTGTCGGACCTGCGCCACGACCTGCTCCACATTCGGCGCACGCTGGGCCCGACCCGTGACGCCGTGCGCCGGGTGGTCGACGACCGGGTCGAGTTGGAGACCGGCGAGTTGTTCCCCCGCGAGGTCGAACTGCGCTTCGGCGATGCCTTCGACAAGCTGCTGCGGGCCACCGAGGGCCTCGAATCTGCCCGTGATCTCATCGGCGGCGTGCGCGACTACCACCAGGCCAAGGTGGCCAACGATCAGAACGAGGTGATGAAGCGCCTCACCGTGTCGGCGTCGCTCCTGTTGCCGCCCACCTTCATCGTGGGTCTCTACGGGCAGAATTTCGACCGGATCCCCGAACTGCACTGGGTGCAGGGCTACGGC
>JANMIX010000029.1:0-2865 GCA_031376015.1 Acidimicrobiia bacterium
GAGGGCCACCAGCAGGGCGTACTCCACCAAGGATGCGCCCCGTTCCCCCCGTGCGTCGAGCGTCATCCAGAAACGGTGCAGGAGGGACATGAGGAGGACCTTCGTGGTCGGGCCGTGACCGTCGTTGGATCAACGCGGACGGCGTGGGGGCTGCCATGCAGAGGTCGTGGTGGCGGCCGCGAACGTCGCCCGACAGGGGTGAGGAAACAGAACAGGGGCGGACCCGGAGGCCCGCCCCTGCTCCGAAGTGCGTGAGGCTCAGTTGATGGCAGAGCCGGCGCTGGACAGCTTGGAGCTGGCGTTCTGGCCGAGCAGGCTGACCGCGGCGATGCAGATGACGGCGATGAGCGCAACCAGCAGGGCGTACTCGACGAGCGAGGCCCCTCGGTCGTCGTCACCGAAACGGGCACGAAGCCAGGTGGCGAGGAACTCGTACGAGGTGATCATTGTGATTGATGTGCTCCTTGTTGAAGATCACCGTCCCGAGTTCTGGGCGGGCCGGTGTGTGGCGTCCTCTTAGCTATCGGTCAGGCCCGCACCGCGTTCAATGGGTCGATCGGCCCAATTCCACTTGCGACTTCACCACACAGTGATAGTGACGCCACGCCATGTGACGTGGAATGGCTCAATCCAGGCGAACTATCCCCATTCGGACAGCCATCAATACCGCCTGGGTCCGGTCACGCGCATCGAGCTTTTGATACACGCTGGCAAGGTGGTTCTTCACCGTCTTTTGGCTTATGTACAACTTGGCGGCGACCTCGGGTGTGCTGCAGCCGTCGGCGATGAGTTGCAGCACTTCCTCCTCGCGCTTGGTGACCAGTCGATCCTCTTCGGTCTCGGGCGGGGCATTGAGACGGCGCAGTTCTTCGAGCATGGTCGAGGCCAGCTGCGGCGACAGCGCGGTGTCGCCGTTGGCCGCCATGCGCACTGCGTCCGCGATCTCGTCGGTGGAGCAGTCCTTCACGAGATACCCGGCGGCGCCGGCGCGGATGGCCTGGGCGAGCACGTCCGCGTCGGCGTGCATGGTGAGCATCACGACGCGGATCTCAGGGCATTCCTCATGTATCCGGCGCACGGCCTCGACGCCGTCCATCTCGGGCATCGTCACGTCCATGAGGATGACCTCCGGCCGCAGTTCGGCGGCCATTCGCACGGCCTCCAGGCCGTCGGCGGCCTCGCCCAGCACGTCGAACCCCTCGTCTTCCAGCGAGCGCCGAAGCCCCTCGCGCAGCATCCGGTGGTCGTCGACGAGCATGAGGCGTACGGTCACGGCCGGAGATAGTAGGGCTCTGCCGTTCACGCCGAGGCGATGCGTCACCCGGGTCGGGACATGAAGCCCTGGCCCACGAGCAGCCGTACCCGCGTGCCGTTGCCCGGTGTGGAATCCATCTGGAGGTGTGCGGAGATCGAGGCCGCCCGTTCGCGCATGCCGATGATCCCGTAGCTGTCCAGACGTCCGGCTCGTCCGATCGGGAACCCCCGACCGTTGTCGGCCACCTCGAGGATGGCGTTGGTGCCGTCGCAGCGCCAGAACACCACGACATGCGTTGCATCGGCGTGCTTCTCCACGTTGGCCAGCGCCTCCTGGGCGACGCGGAACGCCTCGCGTTCCTGCAGCAGCGGCAGTCGAGATGTGGCCTGGGCGCGCACCTCCACCGTGAACCCGGCCCTCTCGCTCACTCGTGCGGCGTAGCTCTCCAGGACCTCCACCAGTCCCTGCGCATCGGTGACGTCGGTGCGCAGGTCGTAGAGGGTGTCGCGCACCTGGCGGATGACGTCACGCAAGTCGCCTCGCAGCCGTTCGACCGAGGGCGTGACATCGTCGCCGCGGTTGCCGGCCTTCACGATCCTGTCCAACTCGAAGGCTAGGTAGGCCAGGCTCTGGCCGATGCGGTCGTGGAGATCGCGGGCGATACGGGTGCGTTCCTCCTCGGCTCCCACGGTACGCAGCCGTGTGAACCAGCGGGCGTTGTCGATGGCGAGCGCCGCCTGCTCGGCGAACCCGGCCAGCAATTCGGCGTCTCGGATCTCGAAATGGTTCGGCTCGGGGTGTTCGAGCGCCAGCACACCGATCACCGCGCCGCGGGCCATGAGGGGGGCGTACAGGCCCGAGTACATCCGGGGCACCAGGCCCGGGCCGGTGCTGCCGAGCAGGTTGCCCTCGCGCAAGGGGGATCCCTCCGTGATGGCTCGGCGCAGCGGTGCCGGCAGGTCGGCGTCGTCGACTTGCGCATCGAGCCGGCACCCCTCGCGTCGGGGAACCGTCCACATCCGCTCGCCCTCGTCACGCAGCAACACTACGGCGGCGGAGAAGTCGAACAGATCCCGTAGCCGCGACATGGTGGAGTCGAGTGCCTCCTCCAGATCGAGCGAGGCCGGCAGCGTCTGGGCTACCCGGTGCAGGGAATAGAGGAGCGCGTTGGCGTCCGCCAGCCGGCCCAGCCGATCCATGGCCAGGTTCTGCTGGCGTTCCGCCTCCCCGGAGATGCGCCGTGCGTAGCCCGCTACCAGTGCCACCAGCAGGAACTCGAACGCCCATTGCGAGCCGAGTCGGGCGTCGCCCGTCTGGAACCAGTCCGGGATGCCCACCCCCAGTGTCGCCGAGAGGGCGAGGAGCACCGCAGCCGGGAAGCCCTGAGCGAAACCGGCGAGAGCCACCGGTGGCAGCACCGAGAACACATAGGGCGATTGCCATCCCTCGGTGGCCTGGACGCAGAGCAGCACCAGGACCATCTCCAGCAGCAGGGCCGAGAACCACCGGAATCGCCCGGTGGCGACGGCGGGACGGATCGTTCGGTAGGTGCTGATGAGGACGATCAGCACGCCCCAGAGCAGGTGTGACTGATCGTCGACTCGCTGCGT
>JANMIX010000084.1:0-2683 GCA_031376015.1 Acidimicrobiia bacterium
CGTCACCCGGTACGACAACACCTTGCGCCCGAGGAGTTGCTCACGTACGCCGGCTTCGACGGTGCCGAGGTCCTCCCCGGCCACCACCACACCGGCGCGCACCGACTCGAGCGCCACCAGGTCCGGCAACTCTGAGCCCGGCAAGCGCACATAGGCCCCGTCCCGGGCCGGGGCGCCCTCGGGGATCCAGTAGAGCCGGAACAGTCCCATCACATGGTCGATCCGCAGCGCCCGGCAGTGGGTGAGGCCCGCCCGCAGGACGTTGATGAACGGCTCATAGCGCGCCGAGCGGAGCTTCCAGGGAACGAAGGGGGGCAGGCCCCAGTCCTGGCCTTCAGGGCTGAAATCGTCGGGCGGGGCGCCGACCCGCACCCCTGCCGCCAGCACATCCTGGTGGGTCCAGCCATCGGCGCCATCCGGGTCGACCCCCACCGCGAGGTCACCGAAGAGGCCGATGTGGGAGGCGGCCGATCGGAGCTGCTTGTCGAGGAGGAACTGCAGCCACTCATGAAAGCGCACCCGGTCGGCGTGCTCGGCGGCGAAGCGGGCGACGCCGGCGCTGTCGGGGCGGCGGTATTCGGGCGCCCACTGCCGCCATCCCACACCGTGGGCCTCGGCGAGGGCGCAGAAGATGGCGAATCGCCGCAGGTCGGTTCCCTGGGCTGCCGCCCAGGCCCGGAACTCCTGGTCGTGTGGGCCCCGATCACGTCCAGCCGCGCTCCACAGCCATCCCAGTGCATCCATCTTCAGCCGGTGGATGCGGTCCCGATCGATCAGCTCGAGTGAGTTGAGGCGCCGGCCCGCGGCGGCTGCGTCGGCCAGCACCGGGTCGTCGGTGGTGAACCCGGCCACGTCTTCCACCCGCAGGTACAGCGGGCTGCGCCACCGCCGGGACGAGGGGAAGTAGGGGCTGGCCTGCTGGTGAGGGGTCGGCAGGGGGGCGTGGAGTGGGTTGTGGGCCAGCACCCCGGCGCCGAGCGAGGCCGACCATGCCGCCAGGGTGGCCAGGTCGCCGAGGTCGCCCATGCCCCAGCTCTGCGCCGAGCGGGCTGCGTAGAGCTGGACCGACCAGCCCCACGTCCGGAGATCGTCGGGCAGGTGACAGGCGGTGGGGTGCACGATGAGCCGGGTGGTGGGCCCGCCGTCGTCGGGGTGCAGGTCGTGGTACCCGAGCGGGAGATCGGGGGGCAGGGCCGCCTCGGCGTGGACGTGGGTGCCGTCCTCCAGGACCAGCTCGGCGGGGCGGAAGATGCTGTGGGCTTCGCCCTGGCGCACGAACCACACCGGTAGGCCCGGCGGGGGCGGGTCGTCCACGTCCCGAAGGCCGCCCATGGCGGCGCGCAACTCCTGGCGGGTCTCCAGCGGCACGGGGTGCCAGGTGCCATCGACGGAGTGATAGCCCTCGTCGATCCCCCACGCATCGGTCTGCACCGCTCAGCTCCCTCTCATCCGTCGGACCCGGGACCGTTGCCCGCGTGGTCGGCGCCGAATGCCCGCAGCGCCGTCTCGTCCACGCCGTCGCAGCGCAGCTTGTGCAGCCACGCCGTGGCGACCACCCGGTCGGGCAGCGTGGGGTTGGGCGCGACCACCGCTGTGGGGCCCGACAGGGCCGTCAGCCGCGCCAGCTCGGCGGTGTCCAGGTCCCGGTACTGCAGCAGCACTTGGCCCGCTTCGAGCACGCCGACCTGCGCGGGACGCGACAACGGTTCGGTTCGCACCCGAGCCGAGGTGGCGCCGGGGAGGTGCGGGCCCGAGGTCGGGGGGTCGGTGAGGTAGTGGGGCTCGGGGGCGCCGGGGAGCGCGTGGGACAGCTGCGGGTTCAGCGGCTCCAGGGTGTCGTTCCCGCAGCGGACGGTGCGGCTCGCGGGGCCCGTACCGGCCGAGTCGCCGCAGCCGGTGAGGGTGAGGGTGAGCGCGCCCACGGCAAGCGCCATTCGGGCGAGGGCAGAAAGCGGAGGACGTCGCACGGCAGGCATCAGACTACGATCTCTCGTCATGTCGAGGTCCAGGCTCGAGGGCCGCCTCCGCGAGGTGGCCGAGCGTCTCGTGCGGCTGAGGGAAGAGCTTGCTGTCTCCGAGGAACAGCTTGCCCACTTTGCCGATGTCGCCGATGACGCGCGCCTGCGGGCGCTTGTGTCGGAAACGCCACTGGCGGGTCGCGAGCACCAGGACGCACAACGTCACGCCGACGCATTGCTCCGCCATCGGGCCGAGGTCACCATGCGCATCAGCCAGCTCGAAGCGGCCCAGGACGACCTGCTCGACCAGTTGCTGGCCGAGTCGAAATAGCCGTACATCCACCACGAGCATCCGGGAGAATCAACGGTGCCCATCCGTGTCGTCATCGCAGAAGACGAGGCCATCATCCGCCTCGACCTCAAGGAGACCCTGGAAGAGGAGGGTTACGAGGTCGTGGGGGAGACCGGCCGCGGCGACGAAGCTGTCGAACTCGTCAGGGATCTGCAGCCCGACCTGGCCATCCTGGACGTGAAGATGCCGGGCATGGACGGTCTCACCGCCGCCGCCCAGATCAGCGCCCACAAGGACGCCGCAGTGCTCATCCTCACGGCCTTCAGCCAGCGGGATCTGATCGAAAAGGCGCGCGACGCAGGCGCCCTGGCGTACCTCGTCAAGCCGTTTCAGAAGAGCGAGCTCATCCCTGCAGTGGAGGTGGCCCTCGGCC
>JANMIX010000140.1:0-3381 GCA_031376015.1 Acidimicrobiia bacterium
GCTCCGGCGGCGAGCCCAGCCCGGCCGACACGGCCTCGGGGAGCTCACCGTCCGGCGGTTTCCGGCGACCATCGGGGTCGTCGGCACCGTGCCCGGCGCGGGTCCTATGTCTCGTTGGGACACACTATCGCAAAGTTCGTCATGCAAATGCAACACTTTGTCATGTGATCCATGTCACAAGTGCTCGCGACCGGAAGCGGAGTGCGGCTGGCTACGGAATGGTCGCTGCGACCTCAGCCGATGGCGACGTGGAGCGCGACCGGCCAGGTCCGCTCCATCTGCAACTGTCCGGCCTCCCCTGCGGCCCGAGCCACCGGGCCGGCAAGCAGCAACGCCTTCACCATGGCGGGGATCACCACGTTGTTGACGTAGCGGCCGATGCAGGTGTGGTGGCCGATCCCGTAGTGCAGGTAGTGATGGGCGGGACGGTCGATCCGGAAGTCACCGGGGTCCTCCACGACGTCACCGTCGAGCATGGCCGACTGGGTGGCGGCGAAGACGAAGGCCCCTTTGGGGATCACCTTCTCGCGATGGTCACCCGCGGCCAGAAGGTAGTCCTCCGTGGCCCGCCGGAGCAGCCCCGGTGCCTGCGGTGCCAGGCGCATCGCCTCGCACACATAGCGCCACAGCAGGCTGTCGTCGCCCGACGCCGCCGCGTCCTGCGCGCCCTGGAGTTCCTCGGGGTGACGCAGCAGTTCGTCCACGGCCAGGGCGGTGGACTTGGAGATGGTGGGGATGGCCCCCACCAACATGCCGATGAGGTTGCTGCGTATCGCCTCATCGCCGAACGAAGCCTCGGGGTTGACCTGCTGACGCACCAGCCTCGCCAGTACATCGTCGCCCACCGAGCCTCCCGCACGCCGTTCGGCGATGAGCGCGTCCAGGTAGGGCCGCAGGGCGGCAGCGTCGGTCAGCGCCCGCTCGCGGACGATGCGGTCGTGCTTCACGTTCACGAAGATGTGTTCGAACAGGTTGCGCGCCCATCCGATGAGCGTGTCCTCGTCGGGCCCCGGAACGCCGAGGTAGTCACGCACGAACCGGGCGGGCACCCGGTTCGTCAGGTCGGCCACCACGTCCAGCGAACCGCCCTGGGCAACGGCGCCGCGCACGATGGCGGCGGCCTCCTCGAACGCAGCGGCACCAATCCTGTCCACGTCCTCGCGACGGAAGGCCAACCGCAGCAGCGACGCGTCGAAGTCGTACTGGGGCGTGTCGTCCATTCCCAGGATGAACGCGCCGGTGATCTCCGCCATCGGCACCGCGTACTCGCTGACGCAGAACTCGTTGTGGTGTTCGAGCACCTCCACCACGTCCTGGTAGCGCGTCACGATCGCCACGTTGTGGTGCACCAGGATCGGCTTCACCGTCCGCAGGATGTGGAACAGGCCGCGAGGGTCGCGCTGGATCCGGTCCTCGAGCATGACCATCGCCTGCTCCGCGAACCGTTCCGCGTCATGGGCCATGGTGCGGGCGAGGTGTTCGAGGTCGGCGACGAGGTTCTCCATCTCAGACCCCACCCTCGAGTTGGCTCAACCAACGGAGCCCGCTGATACCAGGCACGAAGAAGTACTCGCCGCCCATTGTCGTCACCCATCGCTGCAGTGGTGCCGCGAAGCGCGGGGGCGCCCCGTTGATGGTGTGTTTGCCGGTGCCGTCGTGATCGCCGACCAGAGGGTCCTTGTCGTCGCCGAGCCGCAGGCTGTTGCCGTTGTTCAGCCACTGGGACTGGATGAACTCGAACTGGCGGGCCAGATCAGCCTGCAGGCACATGAAGAACACGCCTCGCTCGGCCCCGTCATCGTCGGCGTCGGCTGGAAGAGGGTCGCCATAGGGCAGACCGCGACGGATGAGCCGGTGCCGGTTCACCAGCGCCCCGTCGAAGGGCAGGGCATCACGGGGATTGGCCCGGCGGATGTGCGCGCCCCGCGGGCAGGCATAGCCGTTCTCGTCCTCGGCGTAACCGAAGCGGTTGTTGCGCTCGAGGTCGACCGCCAGTGCGGGGTCGGGCCGCGCCGGGCACAGCACCAGGGGCGAACCGTCGCGCCAGCGGCCGACGATCTTGGCCGCCAGCAACTCTTCGGCCTCGGCACCACCACCGTCGCTCCACGAACGCAACGCCGCCCGGAAGGCCGCCACATCCTCGTGGAGCTTGCGGAAGGCGAGATAGCTGCCACCACTGGCCAGTTCGTCGGGCTTGGGCGCCCGAGGCAGCACGTCTTCCTCGTCGGGATAGCCGAGCACGAACTCACCGGCGCGCAACGGGCGGCCGCCATCGGTGCCGATGGCGCCCTGGCGGGTGCGGGGCGGCACGTCGAGGCCCTCCAGGTGCGGCTGGGAGAACCCATCGGCGTACCCGAAGTGCTCCACGCCCCCGGGAAGGGCCCCGGCCCGCTGCCGGGACAGCTTCACGCAGCCACTGCGGCCCAGCATCTCGTCCAACCATGCTTCCCGCTCGGCCAGCGCGGCGGCGTCGCCGGCGAGGAACAACGCCAACAGATGCACGTCCTTGGAACCGAAGGGGGCTTCCCAGTGTTCGGGCGCACTGGGGCCGTTGTCGCCCAGGATGTCGGCGCGGGCCGACATCCCCTGGCGGAACTCGGCGTCGAAACTGCCGAGCACCTCGTCGCTGACCCCGAGGGCGCGCAGGCCCGACGCGCTCACCGCCACGTTGACGGTGGTGGCCGGCTTTGTGTCCCACGGTGCGGCCGTGGTGACGTGCCCGATCAGATCGGCCAGGAACCGACGAGCCGCGCGGGCGTCGGTGACGGAGAGGAACACATACGCCGCCTCCGGCAACCGGTAGCCGCGCACGACAAAGCCCTGGATGTTGTCGAGGTCGAGGTCCACGCTCATGAGCGGACCCCCGGGGCGAACTCCGCCAGCATCGCTTCCTTCAGTTGGTCACGCGGCGTGCGCTGGTGGGCGACGGCGAAGGCGATGAGCTTGGCCCGGGTGGCCAGCGCGGCTCGCACGGTGGGGACCTTGGCGTCCGGGTAGGCCGACACGAAGAAGGTGGTGTGGATCTGGTTATGCGTCAGGTACTTGGCGAACGCCACCGGGTCGGCGCTGCCCGGGTAACCGATGCAGTGGCTCCAGATGGCGTCGGCTTCCTCGGGCATCGCTGCGGCCATGGCGTGGAGGTACTCGTCCTGGTCGCCGTCGAAGTTGCTGGTGAAGATGAGGTACGGCGACTTCAGCGAATCCTGGACCTGCGGTGGGCCCTCGTAGACGAGGTCGTGCAGGACCAACCATCGAGAGAAATGCGTGGTGCCGATTCGAGCCAGCGGGCTCTCCTCCTGCAGGGGGAGGCCAGCGAGGTACGCGCGCAGCACCGCTTCGTGCCCGTCGGCGATCGGGGTGAGCACGGTCAGGGCCGAGGCC
>JANMIX010000141.1:0-2531 GCA_031376015.1 Acidimicrobiia bacterium
GGTCGAGCCGGATGTCGTTGTGCTCGAGGTCGAAATCGTACTTGTTGCGGCAGCCGCGAGTGATCTCGACCACTACATCGAAGGTGCGATCGGGGATCACCCACGGATCATTCCAAACCCACGCCCCTCCTGCCGTGACCCGCCCGAGGTGGTGCCGGTAGGGGTAGGCGCGGCGGGCCGTTGGGAGTCCGGTGGCACGCCGAAACCAATGTTCGAGCCTTCGCGCGGTGGCACTACCCTGCGGCGATGGAGTTCCGCCGCATCCCGGGCCTTCCGCCCTACGTGTTCACAATCATCGACGGGTTGAAGGTCGAGGCTCGCCGAGCTGGACGCGATGTGGTCGACCTGGGCTTCGGCAACCCCGACATCCCGTCGCCGGAGCTGGCGGTGGAGAAGCTCGCCGAGGCGGCACACAACACCCGCAACCACCGCTACTCCGCCAGCAGGGGCATTCCGAAGCTCCGCCAAGCGGTCGCGGGCCTGTACCAGCGGCGCTTCGGTGTCGAGCTGGATCCCGAGACCGAGGTCATCAGCACCATCGGCGCCAAGGAGGGTTTCAGCCACCTCATGTGGGTGTTGCTCCAGCCCGGCGACGTGGCCCTCGTGCCCAGCCCGAGCTACCCGATTCACATCTGGGGTCCGTACTTCGCCGGCGCCGACGCCCGCCAGATCCCCGTCGGGGGTAATGAGGACTTCGTCGGCAACGTGATCGAGGCCTGGGAGCTGGGATGGCCCAAGCCCCGAGTGGTGGTGCTGTCCTTCCCCCACAACCCCACCACCGCCACCATCGAGCTCGAGGATTTCCAGCGTCTGGTCGATTGGGCCCGTGAGCGCGAGGTGGTGCTGGTGCACGACTTCGCCTACGCCGAGACCGCCTTCGACGGATGGATGCCCCCCTCGATCCTGCAGGCCGAAGGGGCCAAGGAGTGCGCCGTCGAGCTGTATTCGATGACCAAGTCGTTCTCGATGGCCGGTTGGCGGGTGGCGTTCCTGGTGGGCAATCCCGAGGTGGTCCAAGCCCTCGGCAAGCTCAAGAGCTACCTCGACTACGGCACCTTCCAACCCATCCAGATCGCCGCCACGGTCACCCTCAACGAGGCCCAGGAATTCCCCCTGCAGGTCAACGCCATCTATCAGTCACGGCGCGACACGCTGTGCGAGGGCCTCGACCGGATCGGTTGGTCCTTTGATCGCCCCCGGGGGACGATGTTCGCGTGGGCGCCGATCCCCGAGCCCTACCGAGACCTGGGCTCGATCGAGTTCGCCAAGCTCATCGTGACCGAGTGCGACGTGGCCTTGTCGCCCGGCGTGGGTTTCGGCCCCGGCGGCGACGGTCACGTGCGCTTCGCGCTCATCGAGAACGAGCAACGCATCCAGCAGGCGTGCCGTCAGCTCAAACGAGGCCTCACCAAGCTCGGATGAGCCAAGCGCAGACGGCCCGGCTCAACCTGCCCGGTACAACCGGCGCCGGTCACCCCAGGAGGCCGTGGCGGCAGAACGCGATGGCGGCGTCGGCCACGGCGTCGGGGCTCTCGCCGTTGCGGTGGATCAACTCGCGGGCGAGATGGCCGGTGACGCCCAACACCGCATGCGCCAGAACCTCGGGTTCGCTGTCGCCGATCTGGCCTTGCACCATGGCGTCCTTCACGTGCTTGACCGTGTCGGCCAGTGCCACCTCCTGACCCCGGCGCAGCGCCGCAGACCACCGCTGTTCGGTGGCGGCGAATTGGGTCAGGGTCACCAGATGGCGGTTGGCGGCGAACCAGTGCATCGAGGCCCTGATGCCCTTCTCCAGCCGGAGGGCAGCATCCTCCTCATCCGCAATGGCCGCCTGCTGCACCCGTCGCAGATCCTGCTGGGCCTCGGCCAGGATGGCGGCCAGCAGATCGTCCTTGGACTCGAAGTACCAGTAGAAGACGCCCTTGCCCACGCCCAAGCCACCCACGATGTCGGCCACGGAGGTGGGATGGAAACCGTTCTCGGCGAACCGGTGGGCGGCGTAGTCGACGAGTTGCCTGCGCCGTTCGCGTCCTCGGGGGGTCAAGCGGCGTTCGCCCATCCCGGCGAACCGTAGGAGTCTCTTGACCAGACGGTCAAGAGCGGCTGGGCGTTGCAGATCGTCAAACCCGCGAAATGTTGCGTTCACACGTGGCCCGTACCGTGCGACGCCATGGAGACCTACGTGGTGCGGGTGTGGCTGCCCGACCGTCCCGGTGCCCTCGGGGCGGTGGCCAGCCGCATCGGTGCCCTGCGCGGTGATGTCGTCGGCATCGAGATCCTCGAGCGGGGCGCCGGCCGGGCGGTCGATGAACTTGTCGTGCAACTCCCCGAAAGCGGCCTCGTCGACCTGCTCATCGCCGAGATCGCCCAGGTCGACGGCGTCGACGTCGAGGACGTGCGCCCGCTGGCCGATGCCCTTCACGACCCCCGGCTCGACGCCCTGGAGACCGCCGCGCAACTCGTGGGAGCGCGATCGACCGAGGAGTTGCTCGACAGCCTGTGCGTGCACGCCGCCCGCACCATCGGCGCCG
>JANMIX010000164.1:0-6921 GCA_031376015.1 Acidimicrobiia bacterium
GGGCGCCGAGTTGGCGCTGGACAGCGCACCGACCACGACCGAGTCGGACGTGACCGTCACCTGGCGCACCGACAAGATGCCAAAGGGATTCGGACAGTGGCTGCAGATCGCCGGCCGGCGCATCAACAGCGTCAACGAGTACCGGCCCCGGCTCCGGATCGCGAGCAACGGCAACATGTACCTCGTCGGCTCCCGGATGGCCGGATCCACCACCCAGACGCTGATCGGCTCTGAAGTACCGGTGCCGGGTGGGCCCGCGACGCCCAACACCAACTACCAATTCCGCGTGCAGGTGTTCGGTACCAACCCGACGACCTTGCGGGCCAAGGTGTGGCTCACCGGTTCGACAGAGCCCGCGGCCTGGACGTTCAGCGCAACCGACTCGACCCCGTCGTTGCAGGCTCCCGGCACCTACGGGATCCTCAGCACCGTTTCGCCCGACGACACCGCGGTGCCCGTGACCTGGACGCTCGACAACCTCAGCGTGAAGCCGGTCAACCTGCCGCCGTCGCCCGCCATCACCAACTCGTGCATCGACCTGGACTGCTCCTTCAGCGGCGCGAGCTCGACCGATGACGGCACCATCGTCAGCTACGCCTGGGTCTTCGGTGACGGCACGACCGCCAGCGGCAGCACGGCGTCGCACACCTACGCAGCCCCGGGGAACTACACGGTGACCTTGACCACCACCGACAATGGTGGGAAGGCGGCGTCGGCCACCAGGGCCGTGACCGTCCAGGCCCCCAACGTGCCGCCCACCGCTTCCTTCTCGGTGAGTTGCACCTATCGCGCCTGTTCGTTCAACGGTTCGGCGTCGGCAGACAGCGACGGCACCATCACCGGTTACTCGTGGGGTTTCGGGGACGGGGCCACCACGACCGGCGTGTCGCCCTCGCACACCTATGCCGCGGATGGCACCTACACGGTTGCGCTCGTCGTCACCGACGACCGGTCCGGCACCGGCACCACCAGCCGGACCTTCACCGTCGCTGCCAACATCGCACCCACGGCGGCCTTCACCGGCTCCTGCACCAATCACACGTGTTCTTTCGACGGCACCAGCTCAAGTGACCCCGACGGTGGTATCGCCGGGTACGCGTGGGACTTCGGCGACGGAGCCACCGACACAACCACAGGGCCCCTGCCGTCGCACGCCTACGCGGCTGCAGGTTCGTTCGCGGTCACCCTGACGGTGAACGACACGGCCGCCGCCACGAACTCGATAACGCACACCTTCCTGGTGAACACCGCCCCGAGTGCGTCGTTCACCCTGACGTGTACGGGCAAGACCTGCTCCTTCGACGGCACGGCATCGTCCGACCCCGACGGCACTGTCGCCGCCTATGCCTGGAACTTCGGCGACGGAACGTCAGGCTCCGCCGCGACGACGTCACACACCTACGCGGTGGCCGGGTCCTATCCGGTGGCGCTCACCGTTACCGACGACCTCGGCGGAACCGGGTCGCAGCAGAAGACGGCCACGGCCGTGCCTGCCAACGCGCCGGGTGTCTACGTGAGCGACACCTTCACCCGCTCCGTCAGCGGCGGATGGGGGACTGCCGACACCGGAGGGGCATGGACCATCACCTCCGGTTCCGGTTCGGCCAACGCGGTCAACGGTTCCGTGGCCACCAACGTCATCAACTCGGCCGGCACCGGGTCGGCCTGGGTCATCGGCACTGCCGTGACCGACGTGGACCTGAGCGTGGCCGCAGCGTTCAGCAACGCGCCCACCACGTCGCACTGGGTGACCACCGTTGCCCGACGGCAGGGACCGAACGTCGAGTACCGCAGCAGGCTTCGGGTGACCTCCACAGGTGGCGTCTATCTGACCGCGCTGCGCCTCACCGGCGCCGGCACCTCCACACAGCTGGGGCCGGAGGTCCTGGTGAGCGGACTCAGCGCCACGCCGAATACCCAGTACGTGTTGCGCAGCCAGGTGCAGGGGACCAACCCCACCACCATCCGGATCAAGGCCTGGCTGGCCGGCACCACAGAGCCCGCGGCATGGCTCTTCACCGCAACCGACAGCACCGCTTCGCTGCAGGCTGCCGGCAGCTACGGCCTCAACACGTTCATCGCAACAGGCGGCACGAACACCCCGCTCACCATCAGCTTCGACAACTTCGTCGCTGCGCCGGTGGACCGCCCGCCGGTGCCCGCCTTCACGACCTCGTGCACCGGGCTCAGCTGTTCGGTCGACGCCAGCGGATCGACCGATGACGGCAGCATCACCGCCTACACGTGGAGCTTCGGTGATGGCACCACTGCCACAGGCGTCCAGCCCGCTACCCACGCTTACACCACGGCGGGCACGTACTCGATCACCCTCACGGTGACCGACAGCGCCGGCCAGTCGAGCTACCTGAGCAAGACCGTCACCGTGACGTGACCTCTCCGGTTCGTCGCGGCGCTCGCTCGGTGGTGCGGGCCGCAGGGATGCTGAGCGCACCCGTGCGGCCCCTTCCCGACTTTCTGCTGATCGGCGCCAAAAGATCCGGCACCACCTCGCTGTACCGCTACCTCGTCCAGCACCCCGGTGTCCCCAGCCTTTTCCCGCCTTCACGGTTCGTGCCCGGGATGCGTGAGGACATGAAGGGGGTGCACTGGTTCGACCTGAACTTCGAACGCGGACAGGGTTGGTACCGATCGCACTTCGCCACTCGAGTGACCCGAGCCCGGTTGGCGGCGCGAGTGGGCGGTGTCGCGGCTGGCGAGGCGTCGCCGTACTACCTGGTGCACCCGCTGGCCGCGGCGAGAGCGGCGGAGGCAGTGCCCGCCGCCAAGGTCCTGGTCCTGCTGCGTGACCCCGTGGAGCGGGCCTGGTCGCACTGGGCCGAGCAGCGCCGGATCGGCCGGGAGACGCTCGACTTCGACGCCGCCCTGGAGGCCGAGTCGTGGCGCACCGCGGGCGAGGAGGAGCGTTTGCGACAGCATCCCCATGAGCACAGCGAGGCCCACGAGCACTTCTCGTACCGGTCCCAGGGCGAGTACCGGCGCCATCTCGATCCCTGGCTCGAGGCCTTCGGGGATCTCCTGCTCCTGACCAGCGAGGAGTTCTACGCGGACCCTCAGAGGACCTACGACCGGGTGTTAGCGTTCCTCGGCTTGGGTCCGCACCAACTCGCTTCGACCGAGGTCTTCAACGCCGCGGCTCGGCCTTCGGCCATGACGGCGCGGACCCGCGCCTCGTTGCGGGCACACTTCGCTCCGTGGAATCGCGAACTCACGGAGCGGACCGGCCTGGAGCACAACTGGCCCGCCGAGTGACCTCACCGGGCGGCATGGTGCGGCGGTACCCGCCTCGCCGGGGCGAGATCCAGGTGCCCGTGGACGGGCGCCGAAACGCCCTGGCGGGGATGGGTCTGCTCATGCTGTGCCGGCCTCTTCCATTGGTTGCGCACCATCTCTGGTGGGCGGCCGTCGGTCTGGCCGGGCCGCGGCTGCTTCCCGGTGCCGCTCAGGAGGTTGAGGTCGGCCTGTCCGGCGGGCAGTGGGAAGCGTTGTGTGCCGACGTCGCCCGTGTCATCGGCCCCTTCGACTCGGTGGCGCTTCTCGGAAGACGCCAGGAGACCCGTCCGGGCGCGCAGGGTCTCCTGCTTCGCGAGGGCCGCGGCGTCGCCTTCTTCAAGGTCCGCCCCACTGCGGAGCCGCTCGCACGGGAACAGGAGGCCACGGCCCTCCTCTCGCCGGTGCCGGGTCGGATCCGGGTGCCGCGCCCGCTCGGCCAGGGGTCCGCCGGTGACCTTCACTGGGCCGTCTGTGAGGCGCTCCCGCCGTGGCCGCATCGGCCCGCCGGTGATCGCCTCGCGGCCGCCGCCCTCCGACAGCTTCTGCCGGCATTGGCCGGCCTGCCCCGGCCAGTGGACACGCCATCGCACTGGACCCCCATGCACGGCGACTTCGGACCGTGGAACCTGCGCCGAGTCGGTACGACGACCTGGGCGCTGGACTGGGAGACCAGTGGCTACGGCCCACCGGGCGCCGATGAGGTGTACTGGCAGGCAGCCCGCGCCGCGCTGGCCGGCCGGCCCCGCTCCCCGGAGCGCAGCGAGGCCGTGGAGTTCTGGCGTCGAGCGGTCAACGAGCGGTTGGCGGTGGGGGAGGATCCGGAGATGAACGGATGCCTGCTCGCGGCCCTGGGTGGAGTTGGTGGGACGTGAGGATCCTGCAACTTCATTCGGCGACGCGCTTCTTCGGAGGCGACGACACGGTGGTGCAACGCGAGCGAGACGTTCTCGAGCGCGGTGGGCACTCGGTGGACACCTTCGTGGTCCCGAATCCCCAGCGTCCCGCGGAGGCAGCGCTCACCATCGCCCGGGCACCGTGGAACCGCAGCGCCGCGGCTGCCGCGCTGGCGCGGGCCGAGGCGTTCGGGGCCGACGCGGTGCACGTGCACAACTGGTGGTTCTCCAACTCCGCCGCACCGTTCCGGGCGCTGCACCGGGCCGGGTTCCCCACGGTGCACACGCTGCACAACTACCGCATCGGGTGCCTTGACTCGAGCGTGTTCCGCGACGGGCACACCTGTACTGACTGTTTCGGTCACAGCGTGCTGGCGGGTATCCGGCACCGGTGCTACCGGGACTCCTTCGTGTGGTCGGCCGTGCTGGGCGCGGCGGTGACCATGCCCCGCCTCTACGGGGTGTGGGACCGGTACGTGGACGTGTACCTGGCGATCTCCGAGGAGGTCCGCACCAACCATCTCGATCTCGGTCTGGATCCGGAGCGAGTGGTCGTCAAACCGAACTTCACCCCAGATCCCGGGCCTCGGTCGCAACCACCATCGGCCAGCAACACGGTGGTGTTCGTGGGCCGTCTCGCCCCGGGCAAGGGAGTGGAGACGCTGCTGGAGGCCTGGGGGCACGGCGGCGCGGCGCCTGCCGGGCTCGAGCTGGAGATCATCGGCCAAGGCCCCTTGCAGGCCGAACTCGAGTCGATGGCGCCGCCCGGCGTTCGTTTCGTGGGCTACCTGCCGCTCGAGGAGGTTGAGCGACGCCTGCTCGAAGCGCGGGCGTTGGTGTTCCCTTCCGACTGGCTCGAGCCGTTCGGGCTCGTGGTCATCGAGGCGATGGCGGCCGGGCTGCCGCTGGTGGGCACCACCAGGGGCGTGGCTCCCGAAGCGTTGGGGTCGGTCGCGCCCGAGCTCCTGGTGCCGGCCGCCGACGCGCCCGCCATGCGGGTGGCGATCGATCGGTTACGTGATGACGCCCTGGTGGATCGCCTCGGTCCCGCCTTGCGGGCGAGGTGGGCGACCGACTTCTCCCCTGAGGCCAATCTGGGACTGCTGGAAGCGGCGTACGCCAAGGCCATCGCCACGCACGTTCGCCGCTAGATCTCCGCCATTCGGTCTCAGGGGACGTTGGAGGCACCAAGGCGTAGCACCGTGCCCGATGGAATGCCCATGGCGGCGGCTACCCGGGACGTGAGCGGCAAGCCGTCCACGTCGGCGGGCCCGGCCCTGCGCACGGTGTAGTCGCCCCGGCCCGGGTTGGTGAGGCCGCTCTGCCCGGCATCGATGCCTTTCGGCTCTCGGCCTGACATCGTCCTTAGCTGAGCGAAGCTGGTGGCGACCTGGGGGCTTCCCGAGGAGCGCACCAGCCGGCCCACGGGCCTGCTGCCCACGAAGCCGTAGGCGTTGCGGTCGAGGCTCGCGACCATGGTGGTCCAGTCGACGCGCTTGCTGGACGGGTTCGCATCGAGGGTGTTGAAGACCGCCGAGGGACCTCCGGTGGTGCCGATGAGCACGTTGTTGTGGACGGCCACGCTGGTGGTGTCGAACGTCAGGCCCTGCTGACGCTGGCTCTGATTCGTGTTCGAGCGAGGGTCTTCGGCGACGCTCAGTTGGGCGCCGGCGTTGCCCGCCAGGGTGTTTTGCCACACCGCCACATTCGTGGGTCCCGAGATCAGCACCCCGTTGTTGCCGTTGCCCACAGAGGAGTTGGAGGCGACGACGCCGTCGGTGGAGACCTCCAGGAAGATCCCAGACATCTGGTTGCCTGCAACCCGGTTTCGCACCACGGTCATGTCGATGCAGGAAACGTCGAACCAGATCCCGTTACCCTCATTCGCCTGCACGATGTTGTCCGTGATGGTCACCGATCGACTCTTGGTGATCTTCATGCCCGCGGCCTCCAGCACTGCTTGGGCGCGCAGATCAAATCCGGCGTAGTTGGACCCGGTGACCGTGTTGCCCGCCACCACGAGGTTGTCGGCGGTGAAGGCGTGCAACCCGGTGAGCCCGTTGTCGATGAACTGATTCCAGCGGACCGTCGCGTTGGTGCCGAAGACGGACAGTCCGCGCGAGGCACTGAACGCGAACACGTTGTGCTCGAGGACAGTCTTGGTCGCCATGGTGACGACCATGGCGGGGACATCAGGGTTGGGATGGGCGCCATAGCCGATCACCCCGACGCCCCGCAGTGTCGAGCCCGGTGCCGCAAAACTCAGCGCCTGTTCACGCTGGGTCGCTTCGACCGAGCGCCCGGTGGGATTGTCGCCCAGCCAGAGGCGCTGGTTGTTCACATCGACGTAGAAGGTGCCCGGTACGACCTCACCCCGCGACACCACCTGCCGGCGCGCCGCGCCGTCCAGGAACACCATGTCCGGCAGGCCTGCGGCGGGGTCGGCCCCGGTAGCCGCGGGGTTGTAACAGTTGTGACACAGGCCGTCGTTGAAACCGTTGCGCACCCAGGCGCCACCGCTGGCGACGAATCCTTCGATCACGTCGCGCCCGTCCAGCCAGACCTGCTCGTGCGGCGCCGCCTGGATCGTCACGGCGCGCGCGATGCGGCCCGCGCTCTGGCGGTAGACCCCGCTTTGCAGGATCACCGTCCCTCCGCTGGGGGTGGCGCCCAGGGCAGCGCTCAGCGTGGCCTTGGGCGCATTCCGGGTTCCGGGGTTCGCATCGCTGCCCTGCGG
>JANMIX010000172.1:0-8358 GCA_031376015.1 Acidimicrobiia bacterium
GGATGGCGAGCGCCCAGAAGTGCGGGGGGGTCCAGTAGAAGATGATGGCGAAGAGCACCACCGGGGCCCAGCCCAGGCTGTTGGTGACCGCGGCCCAGCCCACCAACACCGGCACCGCGCCGGCCGCGCCACCGATCACGATGTTGCGGGTCGTCGAGCGCTTCAACCACATCGAGTACACGAAGACATAGAAGGCCGTGGCACTCACGGCCAGCACGGCCGAGAGCAGGTTGACGGTCGCCCACAGGAAGAAGAAGGCCACGATCTCGAGGCCGACCGCGAAGGTCAAGGCGGCTCGCGGCGTGAGGTCGCCGGTGACCAGGGGCCGGTTCTGGGTCCGTTTCATCAGCCGGTCGATGTCGCGATCGATGTACATGTTGATGGCGTTCGCGCCACCGGCGGCCATGGTGCCGCCCAAGACGGTGGCGGTCATCAGCCACCACGAGGGCAGGCCCCGCTCGGCCACGACCATGGTGGGCACGGTCGTCACCAGCAGCAACTCGATGATCCGCGGTTTGGTCAACGCGAGGTACGCGGCGGCGCGCGAGCGGAGGGGAAGCCGAACCGACTGGTGCATGGCGGTCAGACACTAGGCGGGGTCGGTGAAGGTGGCCAAAGTTCCGAGCGGTTTCGTCATCGCCTCGGCATGGTGCGCGCCGTGCTCCACCCTTTAGAGTCCTCCAGGCGAGGGGCCCCCCGGGCGACCGGGAGCGGGCGGAGCATCCCCCGTTCCTCCAGCTCGCGCAGAGACGCCAACGACGTGCTGTTCCCGACCTTCCGATTCGCGGTCTTCTTCGCCCTGGTGTTGCCGGCGAGTTGGCTCCTCATGCCCCGACTGCCGCGGTGGAAGGTCTTCATCGTCCTGGCCAGCTTCGTCTTCTACGGAAGTTGGAACACCGGCTACGTCTTCCTCCTCGCCGCGTCGATCCTGACCAATCAGTTCCTGGCGGTTCTCATCGATGCCACGACCGAGTCGAGGGCAGCCAACCGCTGGACGGCGGTGGCGGTGGCGGCCAACCTCGGCGCCCTCGCCTGGTACAAGTACACCGGCTTTTTGGCCGATTCGGGCACCACCGTCTTGGGCTGGGCGGGCATCGACTGGCAGCTACCGGCCCCCGATGTCCTGCTCCCCATCGGGATCTCCTTCTTCACCTTCCAGGCCCTTTCCTATGTGATCGATGTGCGCCGGGGGCTGTTGCGCCCGGTGCCGTTCCTGGATTTCGCCGTGTACCTGTCGTTCTTCCCCCATCTGGTGGCCGGTCCCATCGTGCGGGCCCGGGAGTTCCTGCCCCAGCTGGCCTCGCGGCGGGATCCCAGGAGGGTCGACGCCGGCCTCGCCTTCTGGTTGATCGCTGCGGGCCTCGTCAAGAAGGTCGTGGTGGCGTCCTATCTGTCGGTCGCCGCCGATGCCCTGTTCGCCTCGCCCGAGATGCACGGAGGCTTCGACGCCCTCGTGGGTGTCTACGCCTACGCCCTGCAGATCTACGCCGACTTCTCCGGCTACACGGACATGGCGATCGGTCTGGCCCTGCTGCTGGGGTTCCGGTTCCCCGCCAACTTCGACGCTCCCTACACGGCCACCTCCCTGCAGGACTTCTGGCGCCGCTGGCACATGACCCTGTCCCGGTGGCTGCGCGACTACCTCTACGTCCCCCTCGGTGGCAGCCGGGATGGGCGGTGGCGCACCTACCGGAACCTTCTCCTCACGATGCTCCTGGGCGGCTTGTGGCACGGGGCGGCCTGGACCTTCGTGGTGTGGGGAGCGCTTCATGGTGGTGGTCTGGCGGTTGAACGTCTCCTGGACGACCGCCGTTCGGCCCGCGCCTCCACCGCCAACCGCCACCCCGCCGCCCGCGTCCGCGCCGTGGGTGCCGGCGGCGACGTCGAGGCCGGTTACGAGATCCACGGGGCGGTGACGACACCGGGCCGCCGGGTCTGGCTGCGCCGGGTGGCGACCTTCCACTTCGTGTGCCTGGGATGGATCTTCTTCCGGGCGGCCTCGATGAGCGAGGCGATCGAAGTTCTCGGCCGCGTCGTGGGACACTGGGGTGTCGGTACCCCCGATCCGTGGGTCATCCTTCTGGTCGGGGCCATGCTGGCGACCCAGTTCGTGCCCGCCGCCCGGGTCGAGCAACTGCGAGCTGCCTGGACACGTCTGGGGTTCCTGCCTCAGGCGATGAGCCTGTCCGCAGTGCTCCTCACCGTCGACGTGCTCGGACCAACCGGGATCGCCCCCTTCATCTACTTCCAGTTCTGAACATGACCGTCACCACCGACAGCGACAACCACGACGACCTCGCCGCCGAGCCGCCCACGACGCGCGTGCAGATGCCGGCCGGTCGGGTGGCGGGCCTGCTGCTGACCGCGTTGCTGATCGCCGCATTGCTGGGCGCCCAGAGCCTCCAACAACTGGCCCGCCGGCAGGGCTACGGCCATGGGCGCGACCTGCTCCTCGAGGTGGCCGACCCGCTGGCCGGCTTCAGCCACCGGCTGTGGCTCGACCGGCCTCGCGAATGGCTCGCATCACTCACCGGTCACACCGAGGGCCCGACCGCCGATTCGTTCGCGGCGGGCGCCGGGGGCGACACCGAGGTCATCACCATCGGTGATCCCAACCTGTACCCGTCGAGCACCATCAAGCCCAAGCCCGTCAAGCCGGTGCGACCCGCGGCCACCACCACCACCACGCTCAAGCCGCGGCCGAAACGCCGGGTCCCGACCAAGGGGGCTCCGGTGAAGGTGTGGATGGGGGGCGACTCGCTCATGGGCACCACCGCCACCTCGGTGACCAACGGCTTCGGCGGCAACCCATTGGTGCGGTTCAACTATGACATCCAGGTGGGAAGCGGCCTGGCCCGTCCCGACGTGCTCGACTGGTACGCCGAACTGGCCGCTCAGATGAAGAAGATCAATCCCGATGTCGTCGTGCTCTCCTTCGGCGGCAACGACGATCAACCCCTGCACCCGCCGGATGGCAGCTTCGCCCGGCTGGGCACTCCCGAATGGCAGCGTGAGTACGCCCGGCGAGTGGGCGCCGTCATGGACCTGGCGTCCAAGAAGGCGGCCCGCACCGTGGTGTGGTTGGGCCTCCCCGAGGAACAACCCGCCCGGCTCAACAACGCCAAGAACCAGATGAACGCGGCGGCCCGTGCCGAGGCGGCAAAGCGCACCGACGTGATCTTCGTCGACCTCGCGCCCCCGCTGGCGGGCCCGGGCGGGCGCTACACCGACACCGTGAAGACCAAGAGCGGCGCCACAGTGCATGCCCGGGCCGATGACGGTGTGCATCTCACCGCTGGCGGGGCCAACCTGGTGCGGCCCCTGATCGCGGCCGCCTTCGCCGGCGCTTGGCATCTGCAGTAGAGGCTCTTTAGCCTCGCCCCGTGCCGCCTCTGCAGCTCAGCCCTCCGGCCTACCGGCGCGTCACCCTGGTTGCGTTGGCGGCGCTGGTGGTGATCGTGGTGACCGGCGCGGCGGTGCGCCTGACCGGCTCGGGGCTGGGATGTCCGACTTGGCCGAACTGCGAGACCTCCAGCCTGGTTCCCACCGGCGCCACCGGCTACCACGGGCTGGTGGAGTTCGTGAACCGCACCTTCACCGGTGCGGTGTCGGTGGCAGTGGCGCTGGCGGTGTTGGGTTCGTTACGTCGGACCCCGCGACGGCGCGACCTCACCCGCCTGTCCCTCGCCCTCGTGACGGGAGTCCTCGGCCAAGCCGTCCTCGGCGGTATCACCGTGAAGGTGGGGCTGTCGCCGCCCTACGTCATGGCCCACTACCTGCTGTCGGCCGTGTTGGTGGTGGCGGCCACGGTGCTGCATCACCGCGCAGGGGAGGCCGACGGCATCCGCCGGCCGCTCGTGGCGTCCGAGGTCCGCACGATGGGCCGGTTGCTGTTGGGCGCCGCGGTCCTGGTGCTGTTCACGGGCACGCTGGTCACCGGGGCCGGACCCCACGGCGGTGACGAGAACGTGACCCGGTTGGCGTTGGAGGTTCCCGAGGTGGCACGCCTGCACGGTGTGGCCGAGAACCTCTTCCTCGTGGCGGTGCTCGTCACCCTGTGGCTGCTGGCCCGTACCGGCGCCCCGCCGCGCTGCCGGCGCGACGCCCACGTGTTGCTCGCCGTGCTCGTGGCCCAGGCGGCGGTGGGCTACACGCAGTACTTCACCGGCGTCCCGGTGGTGCTGGTGGGGGTGCACATCGCGGGATCGATGGCGGTGCTGGTGGCGGTGGTGCGGTTCCATCTGCGCCTGTGGCACACCGGGCCCGCCGCCTTTGGGGGGCCCGCCGGCGTGGCGGCGGTGACGGCGGTTGGGCTGGGTGCCCGGGCGTAGCAGACTGTTCCCGTGACCACGCTCGCGCCCGTCGAAGTCATCGACACCGGGTCCGACGAGGAACTCGCCGAGGACCGACCGTGGGTCGTCATCGTGTGGAACGACCCCATCAACCTCATGGCCTACGTCACGTTCGTGTTCCAGAAGCTGTTCGGTTACAGCAGGGAGAAGGCCACCGCACTGATGATGGACGTACATCACAAGGGCCGGGCCGTGGTCTCCAGCGGCAACCGCGAGAAGGCGGAACTCGATGTTTTCCGGCTGCATGAGCACGGCCTCTGGGCCACCATGCAGCACGACGAGTAGCCCGGTGTTCCGCATCGAGGAGACCGACGAGAACAACTTCGACCTGCACCTGAGCCCCGAGGAACAGGATCTGCTGGCCCGGCTGGGCGACCAGTTGCGTGACCTGTTGCTCCAGGGTGATTCCGACGCGCTGGTGCGCCTGTTCCCGCCGGCCTACACCCAGGATGAGGAGAAGGAGGCCGAGTTCCGCAAGCTCATGCGCGACGACCTCCTGGCCGGGAAGCTCAATGCCATCGAGGTGGTGGAGCAGACGGCCGCGGCGCAGTCGGTGACCGCCGAGCAACTGCACGCCTGGATGACCGCCATCAACGACCTTCGCCTGGTGCTGGGCACGGTGCTGGACGTCACCGAGGACATGGACGACGTCCCCGCGAACGACCCCCGGGCCGAACAGTTTGCGCTGTACGGCTACCTGAGTTCGCTGCTGGCCGAGATCGTCGAGGCGCTCGGCGGCTGGTGAACTCAGCCGGCGCAGCGGGCGCCGGCGGCACGCAGCGTGGCGAGAATGCCGGGCGGCAGATCGGTGTCCTTGGCCGCCGACAGTACGGCCAGATCCTTGTCCAGCGGGATCTGTTCGACCACGCAACTGGCCGCCGCGAACGACTTGTCGACCGAGAGCCCGTCCAGGAACGACTGGGCCAGCTCGAAGCGCAGCACCGCCAACGCCAGCACGTCGTTGGCGCGCTCGTTGCTCTTGGTGGCCTCGCCGGCATCGCAGGCGCGCAGCACCGGGAGGCCGTCGCTGTCGGTCACCGAAGCGAAGCCGCCGGGGATGGTGGCCGCCCACTGCTCGAGGGCGGTGCGGATCGCCTCGGTGTCGTTGCCCGTGTCGCCGGCGAACGCAACGGCAGTGCAGCCGTTGCCTTTGTCCCGGTAGGCGATCTCGGCGTCGCCACCCCACCCGTCGGCGGCTCGCAACGCGGCCGGCACGTCGATGCGATCGGCGAGCAGCACCAGCAGCGAGAACGCCCCGAAATCACTGTCGTCGGTCTTCTCTGCGCCCTCCGGCAGCGATGGAGCCGCCACCTTCGGCACCGTGTCGTGGCGGAACCAGGCCCGAGGGTCGAGTAGGTCCTCTTCGGTGTCGGGCGGATGGCGAAAGACCTCGTCGATGCTGCTCTCACCGTCCTGATCGGCCACCAGGGCCAGGAACCGTTGCCCCATCGCATAGGGGAACTCCTGTGAGGCCCTGAGGGCGGCCGGCACCTCGGCCAGCGCCTTGCGTGCCTGATCCGACTGGCGCTGGTAGGTGGCCTGGTACTGGGCTCGATCGGCGGCCGACAGCTGATCGACGTACTCGTTCTCGATCCGAACGGCGTCGCCTTCGACCACGGCCCGGAACGATGCTTCCTGGCCGGAGGTGGTGAACTCCGATGTTCGCTTGGAGGAGATGTCGAAGCTCTGGTCCTGCACGGCGTGGGTGAGCTCGTGGATGAGCGTCACCTTCACGTCGAGGGAGAGGTCGGTACCCTTGACCGTGACACGTTGTGTGTCGGGTGTGTAGAAGGCGAGCGTGCCCGACGAGCTCAGCTCGTTCACGCTGGCCAGCAGATCGACTCCGGGCGCGGCGAGCGCGAGGGCCCGCAGCACCGCCTCGCCCTGGGTCAGTTTCTGCTTGTCTGCCTCGGAGAGAGCGCCTTCCTCGGTGGTCGCCTTCTTGTCGTACTCGGCGGTGCTGAGGAAGTCGACGTACACGGGGTGGCTGAAGCGCAGGTGCCGGTGCTGCTCGACGAATGCGGCCAGCGGGAGGATGCGGGCGTCCCATTGGTCGGGGTGGGCCGGCCCGCGGTGTTTGTTCGACACGACCACCACCGAGGCCACCACACACGCGGCCACGCCCACCAGCGCCACCAGTAGGCGTAGCCGTCCAGACCGCCGCCGGTCGGCGAGCGGCGCTGGGCCCGGTGGCCAACCGGGAGGCGGAGGCGGGACCGGGGGCCACCCCGGCAGGCCGGGCGGCGGAGGTGCCGACGGTGGGGATGGAGGTGGTGCCGACGGTGGGGACGGCGGCCACCCCGGCGGGCCGGGCGTTCCGGGCGGCGGAAACGGCGGCTGATCGCTCACGATGCACGCACGGGGTAGGCGAAGGCGCCGGCGGTACCCGGCCCGGTGTGAACCCCCACGCTGGGGCCGACCCGGTACCGCACGGTCTCCACCACGGAATCGACGGACCGAAAGGCCTCGTCCAACGCGTCGGCCACGGGGCCCGCAGCGGCATCGGCCACCCCGACCCCGACACGCAGCCGGCCTCCGACCTCGGCGCGGGTGCATTGGTGGACCATCATCGCCACCGCCTCCTCCAGATCGTCGCTTCGGCCGATCACCTGCAGGTCGCCGCCGACCATTGACAGCACGGGCGCGCCCGACGAGTCGGGATCGATCACCATGCGGCCACCGGCACGGGCCAGTGCCAGACCCCCGACCACGAAGGCATTGACCAGCGAGGCCCCCACCCGTTGAGCGATCTCCGCAGCCTCGTCGATGCCGGCACCGCCGAGGAGCGCTTCGGCTGCCTCCCACGCGCAGCAGGCGATGCCGAAGCTGGAGGTTCCGCTGTCGAGCACCCGCACGGGGACGGGCGCCGCCCGGGCCGCCAGGCGCGCGGAGTTCAAGGTGCCCGAGAGCGCCTCGGTGAGATGCACCGACAGGATCGACTCGGCGCCGGCCTCGGCGGCGGCGGCATAGACCTCGGCGAAGTGGCCGGGCGACGGTTGTGAGGTGCTCACCGCCGGCGCGGTCGCGCCATCGAAACGGGCCCAGAATTCGTCGGCGTCGAGATCGACGCCCTCGAGGAACTCCTCCCCGCCGATCCTCACGGTCAGAGGGACCACCCGGATGCCGTAACGCGCGGCCAGCACAGCCGGCAGCTGGCTGCTGGAGTCCGTCACCACCACCGGGCTCACGGCGGCGTCCGGGCCGTCCGGAACCGGTAGAGGATGACCGCGCTGCTCACCGCCGACGCCAGCGGCAGCGCCGCAGTGGGCGGTGGGCCCCACAGGTTCGGCCATCGCTTGTGGGCCCACCAGGCGCCGCTGGCGACCCACACCACCGAGGACACCGCAGTCGCCGATTCCGCCCGACGTTTCCATGACGGCGAGGCGCTGGTGAGTCCCGCCACGGCGAGATCGACGGGAAGGAACGCCGGGAAGGTCGCCAGGCACTGGCCGACGCTGGCGGCAACCCCCTTGCCGCCGCGGAACCCGTTCCACACGGGGAAGCAGTGGCCCACCACGGCAGCGGTCCCCGCGACATGTGCACCGTTGGCACCCGCCAGTCGCCGGCCCACTCCACAGGCGGCCGCCCCTTTGGCGATGTCGGCGGCCATCACCGCGTATCCCCATTTGGCACCGAGGACCTTGATCGCGTTGGCGGCGCCCGGGTTGCCGCTGCCCTCGAGGCGGAGGTCACGCGTCGGGCTCGACGCGGCGCGTGTCGCCAGATCGGCCGAGGGGATCGTGCCCGCGACGTAGCCCGCGACCGCAGCGGCGACGACACGCATCCGAGAACCCATGGGGGACGGACCGTACCCTCTGGGAAGTGTCCGGACCCGCCGCCCGTCATGCCGTACCCCACCGCGAACGCGTCGCGGTGGAGAGCGATGTCGTGCTCGAGGTGGATCAGTACGACGGTGCCCAGCCCGTCTTCGTTCTCCTGCACGGCCTCGGTGTCCACCGCGGGCTGTGGTGACCGGTGGCTGAGCGGGTGGCGACCGCCGGGCACG
>JANMIX010000257.1:0-1981 GCA_031376015.1 Acidimicrobiia bacterium
GGAGCGGACACCGGGCCGAGGTCCTCGACGGTGGCCAGCACATGCAGGTTGCGGGCACCGACCGCGGCCACGGTGAACCGGCGGGCGGTCATCAGCGGCATCGCACCGCGGACGCCGGGCGGGAAGGTGGCGGCCTGGTCGACGTAGGCGCGATGGATCTCCTGCACGTAGCCGGCCACCGCCTGCCGCATGTCCTCGGGCCGATGCCCGGCGGAACGTTCCGTCATGTGGAACACCCTTCCTTTACACGGAACGCTAGCCATCCCTAGGTTCAGGAGTCAAGACACCCGTCCAGCCACAGAGGAGATCCCCGTGGGAGTGCTCCGACTCGCCCATGTCGACGTCCGGACGCCCGATCTCGAGCTGTCCACGGCGTACTACACCGAGGTGATGGGGCTGATGGTCACCGAGCGCACCGACGACGTGGTGTACCTCAAGTGCTGGGACGAGGAGAAACACCACTCGTTGCGGCTGCGCACCCACTCCCGGATCGGGATGGACAAGTTCTCGTTCCGCGTGGAGAAGGAGGACGACCTCGGCGAGCTCGAGATCCGGCTGGCCAACGCCGGCTGCGACGTACGACGGGTGTCCCGGGGTGAGGCGATCGGTCAGGGGGAGTCGATCACGTTCGAGATCCCCAGCGGCCAGACCATGGAGCTGGTGTGGGACCTCGAGAAGGTCGGCAACATCCTCGGCAAGCACAACCCGTCGCCGATCCCGCCGCCCGACCTGCCCGGCATCGCGCCGCCGCGGATCGACCACATGCTGATCAACGCCGAGGAGGTCGGCGAGTCCTACGCGTTCTTCAAGCACGTGCTGGGGTTCCGGATGACCGAGCAGGTGCTGGACGCCAACGGCCACCAGCTCGGGGTCTGGCTGGAGCGGTCGCACTCGCCGCACGACATCGCGATCGTCAACGGCCCCAACGGTGCCCTGCACCACTTCGCGTTCTGGCTCGACGACGACTGGGACCACGTCCGCAAGGCGGCCGACATCCTGGCCTACAACGGCGTCCAGATCGACCAGGGCCCGACCCGGCACGGGGTGACCCGCGGCAACACCATCTACTTCTTCGACCCGCTCGGGATCCGCAACGAGGTCTTCACCGGCGGCTACTCGCCGGACCCGGACTTCCCGGAGATCACCTGGACCGAGGAGCAGTTCGGTCGCGGGCTCTTCTACTACGAGAACGTCGTCGCCGAGCGCTTCCTGCGCTTCCACACCTGACACAAGGGAGTACGCCGATGAACGACCGCATCCTCCGGCTCCAGCACGTGCAGATCCGGGTCCCCGACCTCGAGCTGTGCACGGCGTACTACACCGAGGTGCTCGGGCTGATCGAGACCGCGCACGAGGAGAACCGGGTCTTCCTCAAGTGCTGGGACGAGCACGAGCACCACTCGGTGGTGCTGCGCCAGGCCCCGACCTACGGGCTCGACCACATGAGCTTCAAGGTCGCCGACCTCGAGGACCTCGACTTCTACACCCAGCGGGTCGAGGACTACGGGATCCCGGTGAAGCGCTACGCGCACGGGGAGCTCGGACCCGGCTGGGGCGAGGCGATCCGGTTCGAGGCGCCGTCCGGCCACACCGTCGAGCTGGGCTTCGGGATGGAGAAGGTCGGCAACATGCTGCCCCTGTTCAACCCGCCGCCGCGACCGGGCCACCTGGTCGGCATCGCGCCGCCGCGGCTCGACCACATCTTCATCATGGCCGAGGACGTCGAGGAGGCGACCGCGTTCTACCGCGAGGTCCTCGACTTCCGGCTGACCGAGCAGATCGTCGGCAACGACGGGCACCAGATCGCGACCTGGCTGGAGCGCTCGCACACCCCGCACGACCTGGCGATCGTGACCGGGCCCAACGGCGCGCTGCACCTCTTCGCGTTCTGGCTCGACGACTGGAACGCGGTCCGCGATGCCGCCGACACGCTCGCCTTCAACGGCGTCACGATCGACGTCGCGCCGACCAGGCACGGGGT
>JANMIX010000275.1:0-2819 GCA_031376015.1 Acidimicrobiia bacterium
CGACGGCTCGATCGGCGAGGAACAACTGGCCTGGCTCGAGGCTCGTCTCATCGAGGCGCACGGCCGTTACCGCGACAACGGTGGCACCGTGGTGACGACCTCGCACAGCGACCAACTGGTGGTGCTGTTCAGCCATCACAACCTGGGCACCATCGAGAACCCGTCCCCCGACCCGTTCAACCCGGATGATCGGCGCCTCGGCTCCGCCGCCCTGCTGGCTCTGGTACGGCGGTTCCCCAATGTCATCGCCTGGGTCAACGGCCACACCCACGTGAACCGGGTGAACCCGGTGCCCGATCCCACCGGCGCGACGGGAGGGTTCTGGGAGATCACCACCGCCGCCCACGTGGACTACCCCGAACATGCCCGCATCGTGGAGGTGCTCGACAACCGTGACGGCACGCTGTCGATCTTCGCCACCGTCATCGAGCACGCCGCCCCCGCCCAGGTGGCCTACGACGACTTCTCGCTGTTGGGCCTGGCGTCGATCAGCCGGGAGCTGTCAGCCAACGACCCGCAGGTGAACCCGGTGGACAAGCTCGGCAAGCCCACCGATCTCAACGTCGAGCTGGTGCTGCGCGCTCCGTTCGACTTCGGCGCCGCGGGGTCCCGCGGACCTCAGTCCTCCGGTGGCACGCAGGGCTCGGTCCGCGGCACCGGCGCTGAACGGCTGCCCGACACCGGCACCGACCTCCGGCTCCCGATGGTCCTGGGAGGGGCGGCCGCCGCCGGGGCGCTGGCCGTGCGGCGCCGGATCGAACCGTCGGAGCCTTGAGCGGCGCTCAGCTCTCGGGGGCGACCCCGTCGCGGTCGGCAACCATCTGGCTGAAGCGGCTGGGGTCGATCGAGATGAACAGGCCTTCCGCTTCGGCACACAGCGTGTCGCCGGAATGGATGGTGCCCTGCACCACGACCTTGCGGCCCTCGGCCGACACCAGCCCGGCGTCGAGGGTGAGATCGGTCGCCAGCGGAGTGGGCGAGCGGTAGTTCACGATGAGGCGGCCGGTCATCCCCATCCGGCCCGACAGCGACTGCGCCAACCCCAGCAACTCGTCGAACATGGCGGCCACGATCCCGCCGTGCACGCAGCCCGGCGGGCCCTCGTACTGGAGCCCGCAGTTCACGCTGCCCACCACCCGGCTGTCCTCGATCCGCAGGCGCATCGGTGGCGCCAACGGGTTGGCCAGCCCCATCAGCGGGCTGTGGTCGAACGGTCCGCCAGTTGGGTCGAGCGCGTGCTCCCCGGAGATGGCCGCCTCGGAGAACCCGGTGTAGAGGTGGTCCTGGGGGTAGGCGCCCAGGCGGTCGACCAGCACCTCGAGGTCGTCGGCCACCCCACCGAAGACCTCCACGGGCGCGGTGGTGGCCACGAAGGTGCCGACGAGGCGTCGCAGGGTCTCGGTGAGCCGCAGCACCTCGCGGCGGCGGTCCTCGTCCTCGGCGGCACTCGACAACGGGGATGCGTCGGTCACGATGATTCCTCTCGCTGGCTCACCACGCGAACCCGGCGATGACCGGGGCGTGGTCGGATGGGGACTGGCCCTTGCGGGCGTTGCGGTCGATGAGCACGAACTCGGTGCGTTCGGCCAGGGGTGGGGTGGCCAGGATCAGATCGATGCGCATGCCCAGGTGCTTGTGGAAGTTGCCCGCCCGGTAGTCCCACCAGGAGTACAGCCGGCCACCGGTGTGCTTGCGGCGGAACACGTCCTCGAAGCCCCAGTCGGTGACGGCGGCCAGGGCCGCGCGCTCGGGCTCGGACACGTGGGTGGCGCCGTGTACCGCTTCGGGATCCCATACGTCTTCGTCGGTGGGGGCGATGTTGAAGTCGCCACAGATGACCTGGGCGGTGGAGCGATCAGCGCCGTCGAGTTGGGTGCGCAGCCGGGCCATCCAGTCGAGCTTGAAGCGGTACTGGGGGTTGTCGAGCGCGCGTCCGTTGGGCACGTACACGCTGTGCACCCGCACACCGGCGCAGGTGGCCGACACGATCCGCGCCTCACCACCCAGAGCCTCGCCGTCAGGGCCGAAACCACACTGCGGGTCTTCGAGACCGACCCTCGACAGGATGGCCACGCCGTTCCAGCGGCCCTCCCCGTGGTGGATCGCTTCGTAACCCAACGCCGCGAAGGTGAGGGCGGGAAAGGAGTCGTCGGCGAGCTTGGTCTCCTGCAGGCACAGCACGTCGGGCCGGCATTCGGCCACCCATGCCTCCACCCGTTCGAGCCGGGCCTTCAGCGAGTTGACGTTCCAGGTGGCGAGGCGCACAACGGGTCAGCCTACGGGCCTCGGTAGCGTGAGCGAGGTGCTGGTGCGGATGTGGTCCGACTATTTGTGCCCTTGGTGCTACCTGGGCCGCAACCGCACCGCCCTACTGATCGAACTGGGCTGCACCGTGGAGGGTGCCCCGATCGATGATCGGGAAGTACTCGACGGCCTCCTCCACCGCGCCGGGACGCGACGAGAAGAAGTGTGGGCGTATGTGGACTCGGGAGCGTCCTTTGCCGACGTGCAGATCGCTCGACGCGATGCACATGAGGCAGGCGTCATGGGCACACCGGCATGGTGGTTCCCCGGTGATCTGGTGCTCCCTGGCGTACAACCCAGAGCGTTGTTCCAAAGGGTGGTGGATCGACTCAGCGCCCGCTGAGTCGATCCCTCATCCCCTCAGCGCTTCTTGGCCGGAGCCTTCTTGGCCGGAGCCTTCTTGGCCGGAGCCTTCTTCGCTGCAGCCTTCTTGGCGGGTGCCTTCTTGGCGGGTGCCTTCTTGGCGGGTGCCTTCTTCGCTGCAGCCTTCTTGGCGGGTGCCTTCTTGGCGGGTG
>JANMIX010000280.1:0-2030 GCA_031376015.1 Acidimicrobiia bacterium
CGTTGCGCGGGCCGTCCTCGTCGATCTCGTACACCTGTGCCGGGCACATGCTCACCCAGGCGGTGGCCAGCTCGGCCGGCACCTTGGTCTGCAGGCGGATGTGGCTCGGCTGGTCGTCGCGCGTCTGGTTGCCGCTGGCGAAGACGCTCGAGAGCTTGTCGAACACGTACGCGCCGTCGGGCTGCGGGTAGGTCCCCGCGCGGTTGCCGATGAACACCGGCTCCCGGACGTCCGTCTTCGAGCGCACGCGCTTGCGCGGCGCGTGGCCCATCGAGGCGGTGGCCATCCCGTGCACCATGCCGCCGTAGAGGAAGCCCTTCTGGAACGCGGGCCGGATGTTGCGGACCTTCCAGAGGTCCTTCCAGATCGACGACTCGCGGACCCGGCTGGTGTAGCCCCAGAGCCCGGCCGGCGTGGTGGCCTTGCCGGCCTTCAGCGACTCGTGGATCGCCTCTGCGGCCAGGATCCCGGAGTGGATCGCGTGGTGGACGCCCTTGAGCGCCATCATGTCCACGAAGCCGGCGCTGTCGCCCACGAGCACGGCGCCCGGCACGTGCATCCGGCTCGGCAGGCCCCAGAGGCCTCCCCCCGGGATGGTCTTCGCGCCCCAGGCCAGGCGGGTGCCGCCGGCCAGGATCTCGCGGATGAAGGGGTGGGTCTTGAACTGCTGCAGCACATCATGCGGCGAGAGGGTGGCATCGGCGTAGTCGAGGCCCACGACGTAGCCGATCGAGACCTTGTCGTCTCCCATCGGGTAGATCCAGGAGCCGCCGTACTCGCGGTACTTGGTGCCGAACCGCAGGGGCCATCCGAGCGTGTGGATGACCTTGGTCAGCGGCGTCGGGATCTGCCAGACCTCCTTGACCCCGAGCTCCCAGCTCTGGGTGGAGTCGCGGTCGAGGTCGAAGTGGTGGCGCACCACGCCGGCGAGGTGGCCCGGGGTGCCCTCCGCGATGACGGTTACCTTGGCGTGTACCTCGGCGCCCGGCTCGAAGGCGGCGAGCTCCTCGCCGTCGCGGCCGCGGCCCTTGTCGCCGGTGAGGACGCCCATCACGCGGCCCTGGTCGATGAGCAGCTTCTGGCAGTCGGTCTCGGGGAGCATGAACGCGCCGAGCTCCTCGGCCTGCTCGCTCATCCACCGCGCCATCTGGCTGATCGACACGATCCAGTTGCCGTGGTTCTTCATCTGCGGCGGCGTCGGGATGCGCAGCTTGCCGTTCTTCAGCATCAGGTAGACCGACTCGCCGGTCACCTCGCCGTAGTGCGGGATGTCCGACTCGGCCACGTCCGGGAAGAGGGTCTTGATCGGACCCGGGCGCATCACCGCGCCCGAGAGCAGGTGCGAGCCGGAGGTCTTGCCCTTCTCGGCCACCGCGATCGGCACCTCGCCCAGCTGCTCGGTCAGCTCCGGGTCGTCCGCCAGGAGCTGCCCCAGGCGCACCGCGGTCGCCAGGCCGGCCGGCCCGGCGCCGACGATGAGAACCCCGACGTCGATCCGCTCATCCTCGGCCGCGCTCGGCAGCAGGATGTTGTCGGACGGTCGGAAGGGCGGCGGATAGTCGGCCGGGAGGGTGCTCATTCGGGCGGCTCGCAGGGTCGGGAACGGGAAACCGTGATGATCTTACCTGCGGCGCTCAGAGGCTGATGGCGTCCCGCTGGCCGGTGACCTCGGTGGTAAGGTCGGCCACCACCGCCTTGGCGTCGCCGAAGACCATCTGGGTCTTCTCGTTGAAGAAGAGCTCGTTCTCGATGCCCGCGAAGCCGGCGCGCATGCTGCGCTTGACCACGAAGATCGTCGCGGCCTTGTCCACCTCGAGGATCGGCATGCCGTAGATCGGGCTGCTCTTGTCGTGGCGCGCCGCCGGGTTCACGACGTCGTTGGCGCCCAGCACCAGCACCACGTCGGTCTGCGGGAAGTCGCTGTTGATCTCGTCCATGTCGAGCAGCTGCTCGTAGGGCACGTTGGCCTCGGCCAGCAGCACGTTCATGTGGCCCGGCATCCGTCCCGCGACGGGGTGGATGGCGAAGCG
>JANMIX010000299.1:0-1987 GCA_031376015.1 Acidimicrobiia bacterium
GGGTGACGATCTGGACACCGATCCAGTAACCGCGCGAGATCGTCACCAGGTGCTGGGGTCCTTCATCCCCGTCTCGGTGTGCCTCGGCGGGTGGGCTACCCATGAGAAATCGCCCTGGCGGCGTTGTGTACCGCCGTCGAACTCGGCGTGCAACCGTTGTTGTTCCACGATTCGCAGGGCACCCCTCTGTACGCGCCGTTCCCGTTGGCCCACACGGTGGGGGCGGTGATGAGTGCACATCTGCTCGTCGCTGGCCCCGTGGAGGCGGCTCTCACCGCTGGTGTGGTGCGCTACCTACTGCGTACCGATCCGTCGCTGGTGGCACACCGGATCTCCCCTTCGATGGCCGATCGCCGCGGGGTTCCGGGTCCGCGCCGGCCGGTTCTCGCGCTGCGGCGCGCCTGGATCGTGCTGGCCGTGATGGTGGCCCTGACACCGCTGGGTCTACTGGCACCCGGCAGGGCGTTCGGCGAGGCGCGGCCTGCCGAGTTGGATCTGGCCCGGTACCACCTCGACGCCGTACCTCGCGGGCTGGCGAGCTACGCGGGCTTCTGGCACAACGCGCTGTTCGATGGTTACGACTTCACCGGCGACCGTTCTCCGATGCTCGGCTATCTGGGTTCCGCTCTGGTGGGTGTCGCCGCCCTGGGGATGGTGTTCATCTTCCTGTCGATGCTGGCGCGGAGCCGTCGCGGCCGTCGCCGTCACCGGGGTGGTGCGGACGCCCCCGGGGACGGTGGCGCGGTGGGGCCGGTGTGGTCGTGACCACGACGACCCCGGAATGGCTGCTCGGCCCGCCGGGCGCGAGTTGTCGTTGCACGGTACCGCCGGGGCGCCGTCGGGGCGGGTTCATCGCCCGCACGCTGGAGGGGGTGACGGCTCCGCGCCACGCGGAACTCGTCGCTGAAGCCGGCACCCGCACAACCGGACTCCTGCAAGGCGTGGACGCGCGGATGAAGGTGGTGGCGCTCGGTGTGGCGCTGATGGCGGTCGCGTCGGTGCACCACCTCCGGGTGCTCCTGCTGGCACACGTCGCGGTCCTCGCCCTGGCCGCCGTCTCGGGTCTACCGCTGCGCCGGTTCGCGGGGCGCGTGTGGCTGGTGGTGCCGCTGTTCACCGGCGTCGTGGCCCTGCCCGTCACCGTGAACCTGGTGACGCCGGGAGCCATCGTGGTACCGCTCGGTCACTGGTTCGGCCATGACCTCGGCCTCACCGCACCGGGCCTGTCGACGGCGGCGGTGCTGTTGCTCCGGGTCGCCACCTCGGCGGCCTTGGTGACGTTGGTGACCCTCACCACGCCATGGCCGCGCCTGCTGGCTGCGTTGCGGGCGCTGGCGGTGCCGAGGGTGTTCGTGATGATCCTGCAGATGACCTACCGCTACCTGTTCCACCTCCTGGAGGCGGTCGGCGAGATGTACACGGCCCGCCGCAGCCGGACCGCCGGACCGGTGCGACCCTCGGCGGGGCGGGCCATGGTGGCGGCCAGCGCCGGTGCGTTGTTCGGTCGCACCTACGGCCTGGCCACCGAGGTCCATCAGGCAATGGTGGCCAGGGGCTACCGGGGTGAGCCGAGGCCACTGGAGCGCTTCCGGTTCCGATTGGCCGATGCGGCGGCCCCGTCGCTGCTGGCGTGTGGCGCCGTGGTACTCATCGGGCTCGACCGTGCCCTCTGATCGCGGGCACGAGGGTGACGCCGTACTGGAAGTGTGCGACCTCACCTACCGCTACCTGGGCCGCTTCCCCGCTCTGGAGCAGGTGTCGCTGTCGGTCGTCGCGGGAGAGACCCTGGCCCTGGTGGGGGCCAACGGCTGTGGCAAGTCCACCCTGCTCAAGATCCTCGACGGCCTCGTCTTTGCCGACGAAGGCCACTATCGGGCCTTCGGCAACGACATCACCGAGAAGAACCTCGCCGATGACGCCTTCAACCAGTCGTTCCGCTCGCGGGTCGGTTTCGTCTTTCAGAACAGCGACGCGCAGGTGTTCTCGC
>JANMIX010000323.1:0-2366 GCA_031376015.1 Acidimicrobiia bacterium
GCCGGGGCAGGCGCGCCAGGCGCAGGTGCGGGCGCCGCGGCAGGCTCAGCGGCGGGGGCCGCGGCAGGCTCAGCGGCAGGCTCAGCGGCAGGCTCAGCGGCAGGCTCAGCGGCGGGGGCCGCGGCAGGCGCGGCGGCGGGAGCCGACTCGGGCGCGGGTTCGGGGGCCGCGGCAGGCTCAGCGGCAGGCTCAACGGCCGGCGCAGGCGCGGCTCCCTCGGCGGGGGCGCTGTCGGAGATCACCGCCAGCACAGCGCCGACGTCGACGGTCTCGCCCTCGGCCACCCGGATCTCGGCGACGACGCCGGCAACGGGCGAGGGCACCTCCGAGTCGACCTTGTCGGTGGAGACCTCGAAGAGGACCTCGTCCTCGGCGATGGAGTCGCCGACCTGCTTGAACCACTTGGTGATCGTGCCTTCGGTGACCGTCTCGCCCAACTGGGGCATGGTGACGTCAGCCATGGAGGCTCCTCCCGGTGAGTGCCAGAACCGACTCGCCGAACAGTTCGGAGAGGGTGGGGTGGGGCTGGATGAAATGAGCGACCTCGTCGACAGTCGCTTCCCAATTGACGGCCAGGTAGGCCTGGCCGAGTTGTTCGGTGACCCAGGGGCCCACCATGTGAACGCCCAGGATCCGCCCGCCGTTGCCGGTCGCCGGATCCTTCTCGGCGATGATCTTCACCATTCCGTCGGGGTCGCCCACGATGAGGGCCCGGCCGTTCCCCAGGTAGCGGTGCTTGGCCACGATGACGTCGTGGCCGGCCGCCTTGGCGGCCTGCTCCGTGAGGCCTACGAAGGACACCTCGGGGTGGCAGTAGATGCACCAGGGCACCTTGTCGTAGTCCATGGGGACCGGGTCCTCGCCGAGGATGTCGTTGATGGCGACCATCGCCTCGGCGAAACCGACATGGGCCAGCTGCGGGGTGGCAATGAGATCACCGATCGCCCAGATGCCCTCCTCGGCGGTGCGGCAGCGGGCGTCGACCTCGACGAATCCGCGCTCGCTGACCTTCACCGCCGTGCCCGAACCCTCGAGTCCGAGGGATTCCGACAGGGGACGGCGTCCGACCGACACCACGACGAGGTCGACGTCGAGCGTTTCGCCCTCGCCGAACTGCACGGTGGTACCGCCGCCCTTGCGGGGGGTGTGACCAGTGACGGCGACGCCGGTGCGCACGTCGATGCCCCGGCCCTTGAACGACTTGAGCACGACCTGGGTGATGTCCTTGTCGACACCGGGGATGATGGCGGGCAGGGCCTCCAGCACCGTCACCTTCGTGCCCAGGTCGGCCATCATCGAGGCGAACTCACAACCGATGGCGCCACCGCCGATGACCGCGGCGGTGGGCGGCAACTGCGGGATGGAGAGCAGCTCGTCGGAGGTCACCACCAAGGTGCCGTCGATCTCGAAACCCGGAATGGTGCGAGGCACCGAACCCGACGCCAGAATCACGGCGTCGGCGCTCAACTCGACCTCGCCCGACTCCCCTCCCGCCACCTTCACGACCTTGCCGGGGTGCAGGGTACCGGTGCCGTTGAGCACGGTGACCTTGCGCCCCTTCAGCAGGCCGGACACGCCCTTCCACAGGCCGTCGATCACCCGCTGCTTGCGCTCCAAGGTGACCGACCAGTCGAGCCCGGGCTGATCCACGAGCACGCCGAACTCCTTGGCGTGCATGACATGGCGGTAGGTGGCGGCCGTCTCCAACAGTTCCTTGGCCGGGATACACCCGACGTGGAGGCACGTGCCGCCCACCTTGGCCTTCTCCACCATGGCCACGCGCAGACCGGCGCTGGCTCCGTAGAGGGCGGCGGCGTACCCACCAGGGCCACCACCGATGATCGCGACGTCATAGTGCTCACCCATCGGCGCGGGAGGTTATCGGCCTGACCGACCGAGCGGGCACGGGCACGGTCGCGCCGGCGTCCACCGGCGCGATCACTGCTGCTGTTGCTGCTGTTCCTGGCGGCGCTGGTAGTCGTCGTCGAAACCGTCCCGTGTCGTAGTCGTCGAAGAGTTGGCCGGCCATCTGCGGGCCGACCGTACCGATCGATCGTGCAGGCCGCAATGAACGCCGCGCTCCTTCACACGGGCGTCACAAGGTCGTTCGGTAACGTGCTCTGACCCATGAGCACACGCCGCCTGATCATCGCCGCCCTCCTTTGCGGTCTCGCCATCCTCATCGCCTTCGCCGCGCAGGTTGCGTTGGTCCGATGAACGACGCCCTCAGGCTGCGGGTGGAACGCGGTGCGGGGGAGGCACCCGAGGACGTGATCCTGGGCGACCGTACGGTGCCCGTCGTCGGCGCGCTCTGGGCGGCCACCTTCGCGTCGGGGGTCTACACATCATGAAGGTCGTCGTCACCG
>JANMIX010000376.1:0-7583 GCA_031376015.1 Acidimicrobiia bacterium
GGGCGCCCCAAAGGGGTGCAGATCTCGCACCGGGCGCTGATCAACTTCCTCACCACCATGGCGGTGCGTCCCGGGTTCACCGAGCACGACACCTTGCTGGCTGTCACCACGCTCAGCTTCGACATCGCCGGTCTCGAACTGCACCTCCCGCTTCTCTGTGGCGGCACGGTGCACGTGGCCTCCCGCGATGCCGTGGTCGACGGACCCGCACTGTTGCGTCTCGTCGGTTCCAGTGGTGCCACCGTCCTGCAGGCGACCCCGTCCACCTACCGGCTCCTGCTGGCCAGCGGCTGGGGGCCGACCCCCGGGCTGCGCACCCTCGTCGGGGGTGAAGCGGTCCCCGCCGAGATCGCCGTCGCGCTGCGAGAGCGCAGTGACGAGGCCTGGAACATGTACGGCCCCACCGAGACCACCATCTGGTCGACCTGTCACCGCTTCGACGATGGACCGGTGCTCATCGGCACGCCCATCGGCAACACCCGCACCTACGTGCTCGACGATCGTCTCGCCCCGGTGCCGGTGGGTGTGGCCGGCGAGTTGTGGATCGGCGGCGACAGCGTGGCTCTGGGATATCTCGGCCGACCCGATCTGACCGCGGAGCGGTTCGTGTCCGATCCCTTCGTGGGTGGCGACGCTCGCATGTACCGCACCGGTGACCTCGTGCGGCGCCGGCCTGACGGCGTGCTCGACTACCTCAGCCGGCTCGACACGCAGGTGAAGGTGCACGGGTTCCGCATCGAGTTGGGCGAGATCGAGGCGGTGTTGGGCCAGCATCCCCAGGTGACCCAGGGCGTGGTCGCCGCCGTCGGGGAGGGCGCCGATGCCCGCCTCGTCGGCTACCTGGTAGCCGACGGCGAGGCGCCCTCGACCGTTGAGCTGCGGCGCTACCTGGGCGAGACGCTTCCCGCCTACATGGTGCCGGTGCAGTTCGTGGTGCTCGAGCAGTTCCCGCTCACCAACAACGGCAAGGTTGACCGGCTCCGCCTGCCGGCCCCCGATGCCGCCCGTCCGGATCTGGCCGAGTCCTACGTGGCGCCGCGCTCACCGCTGGAGGAGGAGCTGTGCGCCATGTGGGTCGAGGTGCTCGAGATCGAGCGAGTGGGCATCGAGGACGGGTTCTTCGAGCTGGGTGGCCATTCGCTCAAGGCCGTCCAGATCGCCTCACGTATCCAGAGCACCTACGGGATGGAGCTTCCCCTGCGGGTGCTGTTCGAGTCGCCCACCGTGGCGATCCTGGCCGACGTGATCCGCTCGCAGATGATGAGCGACGAGGCCGACAGCGACGATCTCGCCGCGCTGCTCGACGAGATCGAAGCGCAGTAGACGCCGCGCCGGGCGCGCCCTCCCGGGGGGTCAGCTCCGGCGGCCGCGGGCGCCGCGGATCGACGAGGTCGCCCGCACCGCCTCGGGGAACTCGAGCTGGGACAGGGGTGCATCGGGCTCGGCCAGCGCGCCGCGCAGCAGTACCTCGAGCGCACCGCCCAGCCACTCGGCGGTGGCGGCCCGGAACAGGTCGAGGTTGTACTCCACATAGCCGGTGAAGGCCTGGGGGTGCAGCTGCAGTTCCAGCGCCAGATCGAAGCGGCTGAACCCGACGTCGAACTCGAGGGGCTCGATCTGGACCCCGGGGAGCACGAGGTGAGGGGGCTCGCTCGACTGCAGCCGGAAGTTGACCTGGAACAGCGGGTTCCAGCGAGGATCGCGGTTGGGGGCGAGGGCCTCGACGACCTTCTCGAAGGGCAGATCCTGGTGCTCATACGCGCCCAGCGCCGCTTCCTTGACCCGTCCCAACAACGTGCGGAACGACGGGTCACCCGAGGCATCGATTCGTAGCACGAGCGTGTTGGAGAAGAAGCCGATGACCTGCTCGAGCTCCACCTTGCCGCGGTTGGCGATCGGGGTGCCGAAGCACAGGTCGGTCTGGCCCGACCATCGGGTCAGGGCGGCAGCGAAGAGCGTCAAGCCCACCATGTAGGGCGTGGCGGCGTCGTCGCGGGCGAGTTGGCGCATCCCCTCGGCCAGCGTCTGGGGCAGGTCGAGAGGATGATGCGAACCCCCGTAGGTCTGCTGAGGCGGCCGGGGACGATCGCGGGGCAACTCCAGCACCTCCGGCGCGCCGGACAGCCGTTCGCGCCAGTAGCCGACGTGGTGTTCGAGCGCACCGCCCTGCAGTTGCTGGTGCTGCCACACCGCGAAGTCGCCGTACTGCACCGGGATCTCCGGAAGGGTGACCGTGGTGCCCTCGCCGGCGGCGGTGTACAGCGCGGCGATCTCGGAGAACATGATCCCATCAGACCAGCCGTCGAAGGCGATGTGATGCTCGATGAAGGTGACCAGCCACCGCCGCTCACCGGTGCGCACCAGGTGGAGCCGCAGCATCACGTCATTGGCCAGGTCGAAGGGCGCTCGGCTGGCGTCGCGGGCGGCGGCCAGCGCCGCACCGTCGGGATGCGGCTCCCCCTGCACGTCGAGCACCTCCCAGGGCAGCGTCCATTCCTCCAGCACCACCGACCGGGGCCGGTGGTCGATCTCACGGAACACCGTGCGGATGGCCTCGTGACGGCCGACCACCACCTCGACCGCGGCCCGCAAACGGTCGAGGTCGAGTTCGCCATCGACCCACATCGCCAACGCCGCGTTGTAGGTGGGTTGGCCCGGGTCGAGCTGGTCGAGGAACCAGAGCCGCACCTGGGAGAACGAGAGCGGGGTCGGCTGGCTGCGGTCGCGGGGAACGATGGGCACGCTCAGCGCGGAGGTGGCTTGGCGCTGAAGGAGTTTTCGCTCCAGCAACGCCCGCTTCTCCGGCGACAGCCCACCGATCCGCTTGGCGAGATCCGACATCAGCTCAATCCTCCAGTTCGGCCACGAGATCCTCGCCATCATCGAGGGCGTCAGCCATCTCGGCGGTGAGGGCGAGGGCGGCGGCCTCGACGGTCGGGTTCTCGAACAGCACACGCAGCGGCACCTGCACCCCGAGTACCGCAGGAAGGCGGGCTGCCACCTGCGCCACGAGCAGCGAATGGCCGCCCAGCACGAAGAAGTCGTCGGTCGCACCGACCTGGGGCACCCCGAGCACCTCGGCCCACAAATCGGCGACCAGCGCTTCGATGGGCCCGCGCGGTGCCACGTAGTCGGCGGCGGGCGCCGCGTCGGGCTCGGGGAGCGCCTTGCGGTCGAGTTTCCCGTTGGGGGTCAGAGGGAACGTGTCCATTGCCACGAAGGTCGTGGGCACCATGTACGCCGCCAGTTGGGTGCTGAGGTGACCGCGTAGCTCGGTCGGGTCCGGTCGAGCCGCACCCGTGACCACGTAGGCGACGAGGCGGAGATCGCCGCGGGTGTCGGGTCGGGCCAGCACCGCCGCCTCCTGCACGTCGGGGTGGGTCCGCAGCGCCGATTCGATCTCGCCCAACTCGATGCGGAACCCGCGGATCTTCACCTGATGGTCGACGCGGCCGGCGAACTCGAGCGAGCCGTCGCCACGCCGGCGGGCCAGGTCCCCCGTCTTGTACAGGCGTCCGGTGCCGTCGCCGAACGGGTCGGGCACGAAGCGTTCGGCGGTCAGGTCCGGGCGCCGGTGGTAGCCCCGAGCCAGGCCCTCACCGCCGATGTGCAACTCGCCGGGCACTCCCACCGGCACCGGTTGCATGAGGCGGTCGAGCACGTAGCAGCGGTAGTTGGGAAGGGGCGTGCCCATCGGTTGCGGATCAGGTTGGTCGGTGAGCCGGGCGCAGGTGGTCCACACCGTGGCTTCGGTCGGGCCGTAGAAGTTCCACAGTTCGGCTACCCGTGCCGCCAGCGGGTGGGCCAGCGCCGCGCCGAAACCCTCGCCGCCGCACACGACGCGCATGTTCGGCCGCCCCGACCAGCCGGCGTCGAGGAGCATGCGCCACGAGGCGGGGGTGAGCTGGATGACATCGGCGTCGTAGTGCTCGAGCGCCGCAGCGAGCCGCGCCGGATCGCTGGCCACCTCGGGCCCGACGACGGCCAGGCGCGCTCCGGTGGTGAGGGGCAGGAACCAGTCGGGCACCGACAGGTCGAACGCGGGGGTGGTGGGACCGATCATCGTCTGGCCGGGCTCGAGGCCGGGGTGCCGGGCCATGAAGGTCAGCAGGTTGACCACTCCCCGGTGCTCGAGCAGCACCCCCTTGGGCCGGCCGGTCGAACCAGACGTGTAGATCACATAGGCGAGGTCGCGGTTGGTGACCTCGACCGCCGGGTCGTGCGTCGGTTGCCCGTCGAGGTCGGCGGCATCGGCTTCGAGGTCGATGAGGGGCACCGTCACCGGCGGGAGGGCCGCGCGGACCGAGGCCTGGGTGACCAGGGCATCGAGGCCGGCATCGGTCACCATGAAGTCGATGCGATCGGCCGGGTACGTGGGCTCGATGGGCACATACGCAGCGCCCGCCTTGTGGATGCCCAGGATCGTGAGGGGCAACAGCGCGCCGCGCTCCACGCACACGCCCACCAGCGAGCCGCGACCGACCCCGGCCTGGGCCAGCCGGTGGGCGAGTTGATTGGCCCGCTCGTCAAGTTGGCGGTAGGTGAACGAATGCCCGTCGGAGCACACGGCTTCGGCGTCCGGTCGCTGGGCCGCCTGTCGGGCGATCAGGTGATGCAGGCACGGCCCGTCCTCGAAGGCGGCGTCGGTGCGGTTGCCCTCCTCAAGGACCAGGCGGCGTTCCTCCTCGCCCAGCAGCGCCAGCGAGAGGATGTCGAGCGCAGTGTCCTGCGCCGCGTCCCGGAGGAGGCGGGCGATGTGGCCGGTCAGGCGCGTTGCCGACGTCGCATCGAACAGGTCGGTGGCGTAGCTGACCTTCAGTTGGGCGCCGTCGGCCAGCCGCACGTCGAGGTCCACGTCGGTGCCCTGCACCCAGGTGCGCTCGGGACCGGCGGTGCCGGCTCGAACCTGGAACATCGGGTTGCAGCTCAGGTCACGCTCGGGGCTGAGCTGCTCGAGGAGCACGTCGAAGCGCACCGCATGCGTGATTGCCTCACGCAGCGCCCGGTCCACCGCGGCGGCGAGGTCGGCGAACGAGGTGCCCTCGGCCACGGTGACACGCACGGGCAGGTCGGTCGACAGCGGGCCAACCGCCACTGACCCTCCCGCCGGCTCGTTGTGGTGGCGGACCCCGATCACCAGGTCGTCACCTCCGCCCGTCCAGCGGTGCAGGCAGGCGAACGTGGCGGTCAGTACCAGCACGTCGGTTCCGAGGCCGGTCGCGCCCCGGAGCCGGTCGAGTGCGGCACCATCGAGTGTCTCGGTGATGGTTGCGGAGGCGAACGACTGCACGGGGGGCCGGCGGTGGTCGGCCGGCAATTCCACGATCGCCGGCGCCCCTCGCAACTGCTCGGCCCACCATTCGATGGTCTCCTTTGCCTCCGGCGTGCTCAGCCAGGCAACCTCGGCCGCCACCGATTCGGCATAGCTCGGTCCGCCGGCCGCGGGTTCGTGGCGTAGGGCCCCGAGGCTCTCGGGATCCACCGCGTGCGGGGCGCCGACGAGCGCCGCCGTTGCGTCGTCGAAGAGGACAGCTCGCAGGGCCGGCACTTCGGTGGGGGCGAACCCCACCCCCAGCGCGGTCGCGCCACGGAGCACCTCGGCTCGAACCCCGGCCGGGGGGAACTCGACGGTCTCGAGTGATCCCTCCGGGGTGCGGCGCACGGCCGTGCGAAGGATGGGGTGGGCGTCGACCAACCGTTGCGCCATCGCCTCCAGGTCCTCGGGGCTCCAGTGGCCCGGCAGCTCGGCCACGATGTTGTGCGCACCGTTGCTCTCCTCCAGTTGCGCGAGGAGCCACCATCGCCGCTGCGCGGCCGAGGCCTCCATCTAGGCGCCGTCGCCGTCGAGCTCCTCGGCCAGCAGCGCGGCGGCTTCCTCGTCGGAGAGCTCGTCGAGTTCGGCGAGTGCCTTGGCGAGTTCGTCGTCGTCGCCGGCCTCGCCGCGCTGGCGATCGACCTCGGCGGCCAAAGCCTCGACGGTGGACGCGGTGAAGATGATGTGCAGCGGGAGCTGGACGTCGAACAGGGTGCGGATGCGGGCGATGACCTGTGTGGCCAGCAGCGAGTGACCACCGAGGGCGAAGAACCCCTCGTCGACCCCGACCTCTTCCTCGCCCAGCACGTCGCACCAGATCTCGGCGATGGCCCGTTCGGTGTCGCTGCTGGGCGGGGTGACGCTGCGGCCGGCGCCACCGCCGGGGACCGGCGCCGGCAGCGCCCGCTTGTCGAGCTTGCCGTTGGGTGTCATCGGCAGCGCCTGCAGCGTGACCACCGCGTTGGGCACCATGTAGTCGGGGAGGCGCTCGCCCAGCCACAGGCGCAGTTCGTCGAGGGCGGCGCCGTCCTCGGGCACGGCGTAGAGCACCAATCGCGCATCGCCGGGCGTGTCCTCGCGCAGCACGACCGCGGCGTGTTGCACACCGGCGTGGCGAAGCGCCACCTGTTCGATCTCGGCCACCTCGACTCGGTAGCCCCGCACCTTCACCTGGCTGTCGGCCCGGCCCAGGAAGGCGACGGTACCGTCGGTGGTGAGCCGGCCGAGGTCACCGGTGCGGTAGAGAGATCCGGGCCCGAAGGGATCGGCGATGAAGCGTTCGGCGGTCTGGTCGGGACGGTTCAGATAGCCCGTGGCCAATCCGGCGCCGCCGATGCACACCTCGCCGGGCATGCCCTGGGGTACCGGCCGCAACGCCCGGTCGAGCAGGCGGACGTAGGTGTTGGCGATCGGGCGCCCGACGGGCACCACCGGCGCGCCGCGCTGCTCGGCAGTGGCACCTTCGAGGGGGAACGTGAGTGAGCCGATGGTGGTCTCGGTGGGGCCGTAGTGGTTGAGCACGGCGCACCGGCCGGCGGCCGCGACCCGATCCACCAACGCCCACGGCGCCGCCTCGCCACCCAGCACCAGCAGACGGCGCGGCAGCACCTGGTCGCCCTCGAGACCGAGCAACGCCCCGAGGTGCGACGGGGTGATCTTCACGACGTCGAGCGGTGACCCGGCCACGTACGCCGCGTAGGCCGCCGGGTCCGTGGCCGTCTCGGTGCTGAGCACGTGCACCGTGCCGCCCGAGGCCAGGGTGGGGAACAGGGCCGTGTTGCCGAGGTCGGTGCTGAGCGACGTGACGAGGCCCACCTGCTGGGGGCCGGCGTCGAGGCCGAGGCGGGACACCAGGTCCTGTGTGTAGTTGGCCAGGCCCCCGTTGCGGACGAGCACCCCCTTGGGCTCGCCGGTGGAGCCCGAGGTGTAGATCACGTAGGCGGGGTCATCGGCGCCCGCCGCGGTGACGGCCGCGTCGGAGGCGGCGCCCTGCGCGAGGGGGAGCGTGACACAGGGCACGCCCGTGGGCAGGCGCGCCGCCCCGGCGGCGTCGGTGACCACGGCAACGGCCGAGGCGTCGGCGAGGAGGAACTCGATGCGGCTGTCGGGATGCTCCACGTGCAGCGGAAGGTAGGCGGCACCGGTGCGCAGCACGCCGAGCACGGCGGCCACCTGCGCGGCGGACCGGTCGAACAGCACACCCACCACCGCGCCGGGTCGGGCGCCGTGGGGCCGCAGCGCGGCGGCGATCTCGGCGGTCCGTGCGTCG
>JANMIX010000381.1:0-2022 GCA_031376015.1 Acidimicrobiia bacterium
CGGTGACCGGCACGGCCACGTCGCCGATGTCACCGCCCGCACCCTCATGTGCGCATGCCGTGGCTGCTACGTGCTCTTCGCTCCCGACGGGGCCGGCGGCGGGCACTTTCGGGCCGTGCCCGAGAGTTGCCGCGCCCTGCCGGGGGTGAGGCTCTCACCGTCGCAATGGGACGCGCTGGAGATACCGGTGAGCGTGGCCTTCTTCTTCCTGAACTCCTCGCTCGATCGGGTGTGCGCCTTCTACCCGGGACCGGCGGGGGCGACGGAGTCGTTGCTCCCGCTGGAAACCTGGACAGAGTTGTGTGCGGCATTCCCCACCCTCGAGCAGACCGTGCCCGACGTCGAGGCGATCCTGTTGCGCTGCGAGCGCTCCAGCGCCGACGCCGAGTGCTTCATCGTGCCCATCGACTGGTGTTATGAGCTGGTGGGCCGCCTCCGCCAGCAGTGGCGGGGCTTCGACGGTGGCCGCGAGGCACACGACGCCCTCGAGGAATTCTTCGCACGGGTCAGAGCGAGCGCAGCATGACCTCGCTGGCCTTCGAAGTCCTGGGGGCAGCAGCGGAACCCTACGCGGCGGTTCCTACGCTGATGCTGCGGTTGCGCATCACCGAGGACGAAAGAAGCCCGGTGCACGCGGTGGCGCTCAAGTGCCAGATCCGCATCGAACCCCAACGGCGCCAGTACGACCTCGACACGGCCGAGCGTCTCTATGACATCTTCGGGGACGCCGGCCAATGGGGTGCCTCGCTGCGACCCTTCTTGTGGACCCATGTCGCCACGATGGTGCCGTCCTTCGTGGGCTCCATCGAGATCGACCTGCCAATCACCTGCACTTACGACTTCGAGGTGGCTGGGACGGGCTACCTTCGGGCCTTACGTGACGGTGAGATCCCTCTACTCCTGCTGTTCTCCGGTACCACCTTCGCCAAGGGTGGGGCGGGGTTCCTCGCCGAGCCGATCAGCTGGAACGTCGACGCGTCCTACCGGCTACCGGTGCGCGTGTGGCGCGACACGATGGATCACTACTTCCCCAACAGCGGGTGGATCCGCGTGAGCACCTCGACCATGGATGCCCTCGACCGTTTCCGGGCGCAGGCCGCCCTGCCCACGTGGGACCAGACGGTGGAGCGGCTCCTCAAAGAGGCCGGGGCCGGACCATGAGCGCCGATCCCTTCGCCGCCGCGCAGTCCGTCGCCGATGCAACCCTCTACGAGGGCTATGTGCTCTACCCGTACCGGGCGTCGTCGACAAAGAACCAGTTCCGCTGGCAGTTCGGGGTGCTGGTGCCCGAGGCGCACGGAACCGACGGTGAGCGGGCCCAACTGCGCACGGAGTGCGTCGTGGATCCGGGCGACCGACCCGAGCTACGCGTCCGGGTGCGGTTTCTTCAGGTCCAGCAACGGGCGGTGGAGATGCTGGAGGGTGACGACTTCCGGCCGGTGGCCGAACTGGTCGTCGACTCAGTGCGCTGGGTGCACTGGGACGAGGCCGTCGAACAGCAGATCGATCTGGGGCCGTTCCCGCTGCTGCCGCTGGCAGGGGCGGCCCACTCGATCGACATCGATCTCGGGGCCCACACCGAGCACGAGTTGCTCACCGGCGCATCGGGTGCGATCGAAGGCCGCGTCGTGCGCACACGATCGGCACTGACGGGCAGCATCGATGTCATCACCGAGTGGGCGGCGGGGCCGGGGGCACTGCTCAAGGTCGGGGTCGTGGTGCGCAACGCCACGCCGGTGCACCTGCCGGGCGCGCCCCGCGATGCGCTGCTCAGCCATTCGCTCGTGGGCGTGCACACGCTGCTGGCTGTCGAGGACGCCACCTTCGTGTCGTGCATGGACCCTCCGGCTGACGCCTGCGAGGCCGTGGCCGAATGCCACAACGACGGCACGTACCCGGTGCTGGTGGGCGACGACGACCGGGTCATGCTCTCGTCCCCCATCATCCTCTACGACCACCCCGTCATTGCGCCCGAGAGCCATGGCGACCTTTACGACTCGCTCGAGATCGACGAGATCCTGG
>JANMIX010000385.1:0-5488 GCA_031376015.1 Acidimicrobiia bacterium
TGACGGCGGCGGCCTCGAAGGCCACGCTGTGGGCCTCGTCGGAGGAGAGTTGGATGCGCAGCCGGCGGGCGGCGGACCACACCGCCTTGAGGAGGTCGGTCTTGAAGCCCTCGAAGAGGGCGGGAACAGCGGCCAAGTCGCCGGCGGCGGCCTGGGCCATGAGCACTTCGAGCTGGGCACGGCTGGTGGGGTCCATATCTCAAGCATGAAGGGGGGGTGTGTCACTTTGAGCCGTTCGGGCCCCTCGACCGGCGAGAAACCCAGAAATGTTCTGCGGCGGTGATCGCTGGGCGGCGGATCCGCCAAGATGGCCCCTCCGAACGAACCAGGGGGTCATCCACGTGGCAGGAATGTGTGAAGGGCGGGTGTGCATCGTCACCGGTGCCGGTCGGGGGATCGGCCGGGAGCACGCGCTGATGCTGGCCAGCCAGGGGGCCAAGGTCGTGGTCAACGACCTCGGCGGCTCCATGGACGGCACCGGCGCCGCCATCGGCCCCGCTCACGACGTGGTGGCCGAGATCCAGGCCATGGGGGCCGAGGCGGTGGCCAACGGCGACGACGTGAGCGACTTCGAGGGCGCCCGCCGCATGATCCAGCAGGCCATCGACACCTTCGGCGGTCTCGACGTGTTGGTAAACAACGCCGGGATCCTGCGCGACCGGATGCTCACCAACATGACCTAGGTGGTGTGGGAGGCGGTGATCAAGCAGCATCTCAAGGGCACCTTCGCACCGGCCCGCCATGCCGCCGCCTACTGGCGGGAACGGGCCAAGACCGGACTGCCCAACCAGGGACGCATCATCAACACCACCTCGGTGTCGGGCATCTACGGCAACCCCGGCCAGACCAACTACGGCGCCGCCAAGATGGGCATCGCCGCCTTCAGCTTCATCGCCGCGCTGGAGTTGGAGCGCTACGGGGTGACGGTGAATGCCGTGGCCCCCAACGCCCTCTCCCGCATGACCGAGGGGCTGGGCGGCTTCGAGCCGACCGAGGAGCAGAAGGAGGCCATGTCGCCGCGCTGGATCGCACCGGTGGTCACCTGGCTGGCCTCCACGCAGTCCGACGGGGTCACCGGCCGGGTGTTCGAAGCCTCGGGTCACGTGGTGGCCATCGCCGAGGGTTGGCATCGGGGGCCGACCGCCGGGCCCATCGACGACCCCACCGAGGTCGACGCCGTGGTTCGCAAGTTGTTGGCCGACGCACGGCCACCGGCCGACATGCAGGGCCGCGATCGCCGCGACTGGAAGCTCTGAACGGTGCGCTTCGCCATCTGGCCCGGCCCGCAACGGCCCTGGAGTGAAACCCTCGAACTCGTTCGCCACGCCGAGGCCACCGGGTGGGACAGCGCCTACTACTGCGACCACTTCATGCCCGACACCGACGACGGGTCACCGTCGGACGGCGACACCTACGAGTGCCTGTCGGTGTTGGCAGGGCTGGCGGCGGCCACCGACCGGATCCGGCTGGGCACGCTCGTGTGCTCGATGACGTATCGCCATCCCGCAGTGCTGGCCAAGATGGCCACCGCCATCGACCACATCAGCAGTGGCCGGCTCCTGCTGGGTGTGGGGGCCGGTTGGCAGCAGAACGAACACACGGCCTACGGCCTCGAGTTGGGCTCGGTGCGCGAGCGGGTCGACCGCTTCGCCGAAGGGGTCAACGTGCTGTGCTCGCTGCTCGACGGCGGGCGTACCTCGCTGCAGGGCGAGTACTACCAACTGGTGGACGCGCCCTGCCGGCCCGGGCCGGTGAAGGATCGGCTCCCGTTGCTGGTGGGCTGTAAATCGCCCCGCATGATGCGCATCACCGCCACGGTGGCCGAGGAGTGGAACATGTGGGCCACCCCCGAACTGATCGCCGAGAAGGGTGCCGAGGTCGACCGGGCCTGCGAGGCGATCGGGCGCGATCCGGCCACGCTGGCGCACTCGACCCAGGCGCTGCTGTTCCTGTCCGACGACGCCGAGTTCGTGGCTCGCATACGGGCCACCGTGACCACCCGGCCGTTGATCGCCGGGGGAGAGGCCGAGGTGACCGACACCGTGGCTGCGTACGCGGCCGCGGGCGTCGACGAGTTGATCCTGCCCGACTTCACCATGGCCGAACTGTCGAGGGCCAAGGACACCTACGACCGCTTCCTGTCCGAGGTCGTGCCCGGCATTCCTTGACGCCACCGGCACGAGGAACAGCTGCGGGGCCGTGGTTCATCCAGCTTCACCCGCAGCTGCCCGCGATCAACGGCAGCAGGCGCGCCTTCCAGCGCTGGGCCATGAACAGGTCGCCGGCAGCAGTCGGGTGAACTCCATCGGAGGTCAAGGACCGGGGATCGAAGCCGGAGTACTGATCGACCAGCACGAGTCGGGAGGCGCTATCGGTATCGGAAGCGACCATCTGGCGAATCTGCTGGTTCAGCGCTGCAACGGCGTTCCTCGAATCCTGGCTGAACGGAATGATCGCCGACACGAGGACCGTCAAGGAAGGGTTGCGGTGCCGTAGCACGCCGACGACCGTGGCGATGTCGTCCATCGTCGACTGCGGTGACTGACCCTGGTACAGGTCGTTCGTGCCGATGTGGAGGAGCACGATCTGGGGGTCGTGCTTGTACATCCACCCATCGGCGGCAAATGCGATCTGGTCGGCGCGCCACCCGGTGTGGCCCTCGTGGTTCTGATCAAAGGTCTGATCCGTCGCGGCGCCGGTATAGGGACCCCATAGCGAGCCGGCCATGTCGAAGGTGCATCTGGCACTGGTGAGGGAGTGCCAGAGAGCGGCCCGGTACGAGTCGGAGCCGTCGACGAATCCCTGGGTGATCGAGTCGCCCAGTGCCATGATCCGGAGGAACCGGCTTGACTGGCCCGGAGGTGTCACGTTGACCACGATGGAGTCAGTCGATGACCGGTCACCGTCGGTTGCGTACAGGTACACGATGTACTGGCCGACCGCCGAGAACACTGCCGTCGCCGATGGCTGGTGCGGTGTGTCGAACGACACGTGAGCCGCGTTGCTGGATGACCAGGTCAACGAGACAAATCCGGGCGGCCATCCGATGCCGTCGTCGGTGACGTTCCCGCGAAGGACCACCGGTTGGTTCACCTCGGCCACCAAGGCCCGGCCGGCATCCACCGCTGGTGCCTGATTGAAAGGGAGAGATGGCGATGGCACCGGCAGGGCTGCCGCAGCAGGCCGGGCGGTCTGCCCCGTCGCCAGAAGTGTCGTCGCGACCCCAATTGCGGCCGCGACCAAAGAAGTGCGCACGCGCACCATGGCCGCTCCCCCCAGTGGCACCCGCCACGGAACGGGGGGCGCCTCAAAGGGCAACCTATGGTGTGCATATCACCCAAAACATCAGTAATCGGTACGTATCCGGTGCCTTTTCGGTCAATCATCCGAAAGGCTCGACGGTGCTCACACGGTGTCCGTCTCGAGGTGCGTTTCAGAACAAGCGCATCTCGGCGCGTTCGATGCCGCGCAACGCGTCGTAGTCGACCTCGACCCAGGCGATGCCGCGGGCTTCGGCCAATACCCGGGCCTGGGGCTTGACCACTTGGGCCACGAACACGCCGCGCACGGGGCGCAGGTGCGGGTCGCGGTCCATGCGCTCGAGGTAGCGGGCCAGTTGCTCGACGCCGTCGATCTCTCCCCGCCGCTTGATCTCCACCGCCACGGCCCGCCCCTCGGCATCGCGGCACAGCAGATCGACCGGGCCGATGTCGGTGGCGTGCTCCCGGCGCACCAGGCGCAGGCCCGGCAGGATCGTCTCGGGGTTGGCGGCCAGGAGTTCCTGCAAGTGCGCCTCCACCCCGTCCTTGCTGAGGCCGGGGTCGAGGCCCAACTCGTGCGACGTGTCGGCCAGCACCTCCTCGATGGTGATGTGCAGCGTCTCGCCCTTCGGGTTGCGCACCGTCCAGCGCCCAGCCGCCTCGGTCAGCGTGCACGGCGGGGTCATCCAGTTCAGGGGCTTGTAGGCGCCGCCGTCGGCGTGGATCGAGACGCTGCCGTCGGCCTTCACCAGCAGCAGGCGCACGGCCATGGGCAGGTGGGCGGTGAGCCGGCCCTCGTAGTCGACCTGGCACCGGGCGATCACGAGGCGCATGGGTCGAGGGTAGGCGACCCTCAGCGGGGGATCGGGAAGATCACCGCTTCGCCGGCCATGGTGGCCACGGCGGCGTCGCGCGCCGCGGCGTCCATGGGGCGATGCGCCTCGGCGGCGTCGAGCACGGCGGGCAGCAGGCCAGTGTCGCCCGGAGTGCAGAAGGCGTGGATGCCTGGGGTGGACAGTGCGAAGTCGACACCGCGCTGCAACTCTGCGGGCGCCACCGGCTCGTACCACGAGTCGGCCCAACGCGCGGCGGTGGCGCCGCTGCCCTCGACCCGTTCGGCCAGCGGCCGGCCGTCGGCCCAGGGACGGCGGGCCACCGCCTTGATCACCATGACCCCCACGTCGCGCTCGGCACACAGCGCCAGCAACTCGGTGGCATCGGCCCGGTAGGTCGGGTCGGCCCACAGGCGCGGGTAGACGGGGAACATCACCGTGTCGAGGTCCCACCGGCGCAGCGCCTCGAGGAAGGTGGCAGGGGCGGTGAGGTCATGGCCGGTGATGCCGGCGAAGCGGGCCCCGCCACGCTCGCGGATGGCCACGATCCGATCGATGCCCGCGGCGCGCCGGTCGAGCTCGGCCAGGTCGACCACGCCGTGGGCCTGGTAGAGGTCGAGGACGTCGCAGCCCAGCAGCCGCCGGGTCTCGTCGAACTGGTCGTCGACACCTTCGGGGTTGGCCCGCAACGTCTTGGCCGCCACGAAGAGCCGGTCGCGCACCGCGGGGATCAACGGGCCCACGACGCGCTGGGCATTGCCGTACTGGGGGGCGATGTCGAGGTGGTTCACGCCGCGCGCCAGCGCCATCTCGAAGTGCGGCCGGGCGTCCTCGGGCGTCAGTGTGGCCCAGAAGGCGGCGCCACCCAGGATGGCCACGGAGGACAGGTGCTCGGTTCGGCCCAGTCGTCGCTGCTCCATGCGCCGACCCTACGGCTGTCTCAGCGGCGGCGGAAGGGCAGCCTGCGCTGGCGGCCCGGCTTCTGCGTGGCCTCGAGGCGCGTGCGGATGATCTCCCGGCGCTCCTGCAGCTCGCGATAGGTCATGGTCTGCACGCTGTCGTCCACCCCGAAGGTGGCCTTCATGCCGCTGAGGTCGAGCGACCAGGCGTTGGGATCGAAGCCCAACTCCGAGGCGAGGCGTTCGCCGTGGGTCTCGGCGAAGCGCATGGAGATGGTGGCGATCTCGGCGAAGATGTCGAGATCGGGCGCCAGGGTGGCGATGGCGCCGTCGAGGAACACCATGTTCTTGATGAACAGCATGAGCTCCTTGGGCAGCCGGGCGCCGTAGCCGAGCAGGGCCTTCACCATCTGCTGGATCTGCGCCAGCATCTCCTCCTGTGTGAGCGTCGTCGGATCCGGAAGGGGACCGTCCCACCCGAGCTCGGCGATCATCG
>JANMIX010000433.1:0-3009 GCA_031376015.1 Acidimicrobiia bacterium
ATCAACTTCGAAGGCCATCCCGACCTGCGCAACATCTACCTACCGGTGGGCTTCGAGGGGTACCCCCTGCGCAAGGACTACCCATTACTGGCCCGGGTCGTGAAGCCGTGGCCGGGCATCGTCGATGTGGAACCCATGCCCGGGGGCGGCGACGAGGAATCCGAAGGTGAGGAAGCGCAATGACCATCACCGAGCGCGAACAACTGAACTACATCGGCGGTCAGGCCGCCGAAGCCCGGGTCAACCTCGAGTTCGAGACCGATGAGGGCATGACCCTCAACCTCGGCCCCCAGCACCCCGCCACCCACGGCACCCTGCGGATCGTGGCCAAGCTGGACGGCGAGCAGGTCGTGGACGCCGACGTGGTCATGGGTTACATGCATCGGGGCTAAGAGAAGCTCACCGAGGTGAGGACCTATCCCAAGGTCACCACACTCATCAACCGGATCGACTGGCTCTCCAGCTTCGCCAACGAAGTGCCCTTCATCCTGGCGGCTGAGCGGCTCATGGAGATCGAGGCCCCGCCCCGGGCGCAGTACATCCGCACGATCCTCTTCGAGATGGCCAGGGTGGCCAACATCGGCCTTTTCCTCGGCGAGATGGGCCTGCAGTTGGGTGCGGTGACCCCGGCCTTCTACGCCTTCCGGGATCGCGAGTTCGTGCTCAACCAGATCGAGGCCGTCACCGGCGGGCGTTTCCACCCCAACTTCGACCGCATCGGCGGGCTCAAGGACGATCTGCCCAAGGGCTGGATCGCAGAGACCAAGCAGGTCATGGAACGCCTGCGCGACTACTGCGACATGATCGAGACATTGCTGGTGGGCAACGAGATCTTTCAGGCCCGTTGCCGCGGCATCGGGGTGATCCCCGCCGAGGTGGGCCTCGCCTACGGCCTGTCCGGTGCCAACATCCGGGCTTCGGGCGTCGATTGGGACATCCGCCGGGACAACCCCTGCGGGCTTCCCTACGACAAGATCGACTGGAAGGTGTGGACCCATCCCGACGGCGACAGCTTCGCCCGCTACTGGGTGCGGCTGCAGGAGACGCGCGAGGCCACTCACATCGTGGACCAACTGTGCGACAGCCTCCCCTCGGGGCCGATCATGGCCAAGGTGCCTCGCATCATCAAGGTGCCCGAGGGCGAAGCCTGGGTCTCCACCGAGAACCCGCTCGGCGAGATGGGCTACCACATCGTTTCGAAGGGCGACCTTGGCCCCTACCGGGTGAAAATCCGCTCCGCCAGCTTCTCCAACGTCTCCATCACCCCCTGGGTGCTGCGCGGTGTCTACGTTCCTGACGTGGTCACCATCCTCGCCAGCCTGTACTTCATCCTGGGAGACATCGACCGCTGATGCTCGCCATCCATCTCGCCTACTGGCAGCAGTCGATCCTGCGGGTCGTCGGCGTCCTCGCCGCCGTGCTGCTTCCCGCCGGCGCGTTCGTCAACCTCTTCCTGTTCAAGATGGTCAGCTTCATGCAGAACCGTCTGGGACCCATGGAAGCCGGCCCGCACGGCCAGTTGCAGTTGCTGGCCGAGGTTGGCAAGTTCATCCAGAAGGAGGACATCGTCCCCGAGCGGGCCGATCGACGCCTGTTCAAGCTGGCCCCGTACCTGGTGGTGGGCACCGTCCTGCTGGTGTACCTGGCGGTCCCCTTCGGGCCCGACGCCTACTTCGCCAACCTCGACGCCGGGGTCTTCTACGTGCTGGCGGTGTCGTCGCTGTCGGTCATCGGCGTGCTCATCGCCGGGTGGGCCTCGGCCAACAAGTACTCCCTCCTCGGTGGCCTGCGCGCCGCCGGGCAGCTCATCGCTTATGAGTTGCCCATGGTGCTGGCCCTGGTCGGTGTGGTCATCCAGGCCGGGTCCCTCAACCTCCAGGCCATCGTGGCTGCCCAGCACAACGGGGAGATGTTCGGCTTCGGCGCCTTGGGCAACCCCTTCGTGCTCACGCAGTTCGTCGGGTTCGGGGTGTTCATGATCGCCACCCAGGCCGAGTTGACCCAGACGCCCTTCGACATGCCGATCGCCGAGTCCGAACTGGTCGCCGGCTACACCACCGAGTATTCGGGGCTGCGGTTCCTGCTGTTCTTCATCGGCGAGTTCGCCTCCGCCGGCGCGTTTGCCGCCGTCGCCGCCACCATGTTCCTGGGCGGCTGGGCCTTGCCGGGCCTCGATCTGGACGCCAACTACATGAACGTGCTGGGCCCGCTGGTGCTCTTCGCCAAGATCCTCGTGCTGGCCGGGCTCATCTTCTTCATCCGCTTCACCTACCCCCGCCTCCGCGAGGATCAGCTGCAGCGTTTCGCCTGGACGATCCTGATCCCGGTGTCGCTGCTCAACATCGTCGCCACCGCCGTGCTGAAGGTCGTGTTCTGATGCCGCAACTTCCCGGACTCATCAAGGGCATGGGGGTGACCGCTCGCGAGCTGGTTCGCACCATGTTCCCCAACTCGGGGCTCAAGAAGTTGATCCCTTCGCCTACCAAGGGTTCCTACACGGTGCAGTACCCGCACGAGAAGGAAGCGCCCCCGCCGCGTTCGCGAGGCGTCATCGCGCTGATGGAGGAGAACTGCACCGTCTGCATGCTGTGCTCGCGCTCCTGCCCGGACTGGTGCATCTACATCGAGGGACACAAGGAGAAGGCACCGCCCCGCCGCGCCGGTGGGAAACCCCGCACGGTCAGCGCGCTGGATCGCTTCGACATCGACTACTCCCTGTGCATGTACTGCGGCATCTGCGTGGAGGTCTGTCCCTTCGATGCGCTGTTCTGGAGCCCCGAGTACGAGTACTCCGAGCCGAAGATCGCCGACCTGCTGCATGACAAGACCCGCCTGGGGGAGTGGATGGAGACCGTCCCCGACCAGGAGCCCTACGAGGCCGGCAGCGACGCCAAGACCAAGAAGATCCCCCGGAAGGCCAACTGATGGGCGTCTTGGCCGCGCAGCAGATCGCGCAGCACATCTCCTTCGGGGTGATGGCCTTCGTGGCCGTCGTCGGCGGCATCGGTG
>JANMIX010000439.1:0-5894 GCA_031376015.1 Acidimicrobiia bacterium
TGGGGCAAGGAACCCGAGCCTCCCTCCGACGTGGGCGACTACTTCCGCGAGGTCGACAGTCTCGACCCACCGGCCATCTGCCAGTGCGTGCTCAGCTTCGGCACGCCACCTGACGCCGCCTTTTCGGCCACCCTCATCGACCTCGCCCAGCGGGGCTGGTTGCTCATCAGCGAGGAAGGCGAGGGCCGCAAGAAGGACCACCGTTTCACCCGGACACCCAAGGCCGAGGGCGACCTCACCGAGTACGAGTCGAAACTGTTGCTGCGCCTGTTCCGCACCGGTGGCAGCGTCACCCAGAAGGGTGTCCTGGCCGAGGCCAAGGGGGATCCTGCGGCCGCGGCGGAATGGATGAGCTCCTTCAAGGCCGCCATCGCGCGCGACTTCGACGCCCGCGGCTACATCGACACCACGTACCGGTGGAAGTGGGCGCTGCACGCGCTGGCCATCCTCACCGCCTTCGGTGCCGCCATCCTGGCGCTCGGCCCACTCCACGCCGGCGGGGGCGTCGTGCTGTTGGGCGTCGGTGTCCTGTTGCTCGTGCTGTCCCCCCTGTTGCGGAAGCGCTCGGTCGTTGGTGCCCACGAGCTGGCCGAGATCGAGGGCCTGCGCCGGTTCCTGAAGGACTTCTCGCGTCTGCCCGAGGAGAGCCGCAGCGGCGACCTGATGCTGTACGAGCGCTACCTCGTGTACGCCGTGGCCCTGGGTGTCGCCAAGGAGTTGATCGAAGGCTTGCGCGTTCACTTCCCGCAGCTCGAGCAGCCCGACGCCGGGTTCGCCACCTGGTACCTGGCCGGCAGCCTGTTGGGCTCACAAGGTGGCACGGGCGGTCTCGACCGGCTTGCTGCCGTGGGCTCCATCGGCAACTTCGCCAACAGCTTCGCCTCGGCGTCGGCCGCCGCGTTCAGTCCGCCGTCATCCTCGTCGGGCAGCGGCGGCGGGTTCTCCGGCGGCGGTGGGGGAGGCGGAGGCGGAGGCGGAGGCGGCGGAGGCGGCGGCGGCGGCTGGTGAGCCCGGCCGGATCCGCGGCTCGAGAGCCCGACCGAATCGACGCCACCAGGAGAACGCCGGCGCGTGCGCGGCCGAAGGCCCCGGCACTGATGGACAAGGCGCTCCGGCTACAGGGATCGGCTGGCGCGCTCCCGCTGGCGCTGGCCCGAGCGCACCGCAGCCGGGCGCCGGGCGAACACCTCTCGATGCACCTCGTCATCGAGGCTCCCGAACCCGGTGGCGCCGCCGAAGCCGATGGCGGTCCCGAAGCCGCCGTGACCCTGGCCCGGGACCTGCTGGTCGGCGGAGGGTTCGTGATCGTCGGTGCCCTCACCCCCGACGGTCATCGCCAGAGAGACCCGGCCGGCGTGCGCGCCACGGTCGAACGGGCCCGCACCCTGCCCGACGTGGCGGGCCCGGGCATGAGGCTCCTGATCTGTGGACTCAACCCGAGCCTTCACGCCGCGGATGCGGGCGTCGGGTTCGTCACGGCCTCCAACCGCTTCTGGCCCGCGGCGCAGGCCGCCGGCCTGGTGCAGCGCGACCGCGACCCGATGCATGCGCTGACCGAGTGCGGCGTGGGCTTCACCGATCTGGCCAAGCGGGCCACGACGCGTGCCGATGCGTTGGAGCCCCACGAGTATCGGGACGGGTTCGCCCACCTCGAACGGATGGTCCGGCGGTTGCGGCCCGGCGCCGTGGCCTTCGTGGGCCTGGCGGGGTGGCGGGCCGCGGTGGACCGGCGTGCGACCGCCGGCCCCCAGCCCGTTGACGTCGGCGGCCGGCCCGCCTACGTGCTGCCGTCCACCTCCGGGCTCAACGGTCGAACCCGGTTGCCGGATCTGGTCGCGCATCTGGCGGCAGCCGCCCGACTGGGCCTCTGAGCACGCTCAGGCGCCGAGCAACACCGCCAACTGTCGTGACTGGGCCAGCAGCCTGCCGTCGGGCCCCCAGATCTCTCCGTCCTCGTCCATGAACCCCTCATGCGCCACACGACTGGAGAAACGCACCAACAATGGACCCGACACATCGGCTCCCGGTAGCAGCGAGCGGCGGAAGTGAATGGTCAGGTCCACCGTGGGCACTGCGCTGGGTCCCTCGAGCCGGGTGAAGGCCGCCGGCGGCCAGGCATCGGTGGCGGCGGCCACCTCGGCGGCGCCGAAGGCGGCGCCGTCGCGCAGGGCCAGCCATCCACCGGTCTCGGCCCGCTCACCTCGGCCGTGCAGGGGAAGACCGAGGCAGAGACGCTGGTCCCACCACTCCAGATACGGCAGCGGCAAGGCCCGCTCCACCGGGAAAGCCGCATCGACCGGGGGTGCGACCGGTGCCGGCATGTCGTCCCAGGCCGGGGCGGCCCACGGGGTCGAGAAGGCAGCGAGCGCGGTCACCATCAAACTGCCGTCCTGCACCAACTCCGCCGACATCGTGGCCAGGGAGCGCCCGGCTCGCAACAGCCGGGTTCGCACCTCCGCAGGGCCTTCCACCGGGGCGGCGGGATAGTGCAGGGTCAGCGACCGCGGTGCGCGCTCGTCGCCACCGGGTTCGTCGCCCAGGCGTTCGGTAAGGGCGCGCAGCACCAGCGCCGCCAGGTAGCCGCCGTTGGGTCCCCGCACGATCCAGGACCGCGGATCGATCACGCAGGCGAAACGGTCTCGGTCCTGGCGGGTCACCGCGGTGAAGTCACGGAAGCTGGTGGCCATCGCCGTGAAACTAACGCCGGGCCGGTGCAGGGTGCGCCCCCACCGGTGTGCCCCGCAGGAGCGACCCGACGATCGCCACCCCCGCTAGCACGAGCAGGCCGGCGCGCAGGTTCACCACCTGGGCGACCCAGCCCACCAGCGGCGCACCGGTGAGGAAGCCGATGTAGCCGAAGGTGGAGAGACCACCCACGATGACCGCGGGACGCTCGACGTGCCCGGCGGCATGGGCCAGCAGCAACGGCCAGTACACCGACGAGCCCAACGCGGCGAGGGCCAGTCCCCCGGCGGCAACACCCACGTTGCCGATGGTCGCCTCCACCACGAGCCCTGCGCCGGCAATGCCCAGGCCCAATTGCGCGATCCGGCGCTCGCCGAAGCGCCGGGCCCACCAGCCCATCGACAACCGGGCCGTGATGGCCAGTGCCGCGCCCGCCGCGTAGGCACCGGCGCCGGCAGCGGCCGCCACATCCAACTCGGTGCGAAGGAACAGCACTCCCCAGGTGCTGAGCGCACCCTCCACCAGGGCGCCGATGGCGAACACCGCCGCCAGCACGATCAGGCCCTGCCGCCGAATGGCGCGCATGGCCTCCGTCAGACCGTGGCGTTCACCCGGGGTCCCGGCCGGCAGCTCGCTGCGCCGCACCCACACCGCCACGGCCACGGCCAGCAGGGCGATGGCGCCCCACAGCACCCGGAACGACGAGCCGGCATCGACCAGCAAGCCGGCGGCGGCGGCGCCGGTGAGCGCCCCCACGTTGTAGAGGGCGTGCAGGCGCAGGAGCTTGTCGGAGCGCCCCACCGTGCCCGCCGCCCCCACCACGTTCATCACGACGTCGACCAGCCCACCGAACGCAACCACCACCAGGAACAGGCCGATGAAGGCGACGGTCCCCCGGGTGAGGGCCAGCACCAGCAGCGAGACGGCCCAGATGACCAGTGCGAGGGGGAGCATGACGCGCCCCCCGTGGCGCTCGGCGAGGACCCCGCCGAAGGCGTTGGCGGCGGCGCCCCCCACGACGGTGGCACTCAGCAGCAGCCCCAGGCCCGCATCACTCAGGCCGAGGTAGTTCTGCACGTCGAGCGCGGCGACCGCCCAGCTCCCCCAGAACAGACCGAAGACCACGAAGGTCACCCGAACGGAGCGCACGACCGAGCAGCGTAGGGGTGGGCACGGGCCGTGCCGGAGTTCAGAAAACTCCCGGCTCCCGGAACATCACCGAGATGCGGGCCCCGGCCCCTGCCGACTTGGGCACCGCGTGTTCCCAGGTGTGCTGGCAGGTGCCACCCAGCACGAGCAGATCGCCGTGCCCGGGCGTGTACCGCACCGAGGGGCCACCTCCCTTGGGGCGGAGCAGGAAGCGGCGGGGTGCCCCGAGCGAGACGATGCCGACGACGGTGGTGCTGCGGTAGCGGCCGGCCGTGTCGCCGTGCCAGGCCACCGAGTCGCGCCCATCGCGGTAGAGGTTGGCGCTGACCCCGGACAGATCTACGCCGTAGCGGTCGGTGAGGCTGTCCGCCAGGGCGGGCAGCGGGGCCGGCGGATCAGACCATGTCGAGGTGGTGAGGCGGGGTTCGAGCACCATCTGCTCCCACATCCGCCGTTCGTGCTGCTGCCATCGTGCCGCCGCCAGCACCTCGGAGAACAGCGCGTCGGCCCCGCGCGCCCAGCCGGGTACGACATCGACCCAGGCCCCGCCGCCCAGGAAACGGCGGCGGGCGCCATGCAGCGCTGGATCACACCCGGGCGGGTCGTCGGCGCCGAGAAGGCTGGGCTGGAAGGCGAGGGCCACGGGCACAGCCTACGGGCACGTCGGGTGGGAGGCAAACACCTGTTCGATCATCGGTCTCGAAGGGGTGACGCCAAATTTGGGTACGGGTGTGCTGGATTGGGTACTAATGACAGCGATGAAGCTCCGAATCCCTTTCCTCCTGCTCCCCCTGGCGTGCGCCACCCTGATGCTGCTACCCGCTCCTGCCCGGGCGGCAGGTCCATGGGCGCCCGCCGCCAGCGCTCCGGTACATCCCGGGGTGATGACCTACACCAGCGGCGGACAGTGCACCGCCAACTTCGTGTACGTGACCACCACCAAGGTGTACCTGGGCCAGGCCGCCCATTGCGGCAGCACCGGCAACAACACCCAGACCAACGGCTGCACCACCGGCTCGGTGCCGCTCGGCACGCCGGTCGAAGTCGACGGTGACAACGGTCGGACGTACCAGGGCAAACTGGCGTACAGCTCCTGGATCACCATGCAGGCCCTGCACGAGACCAACGCCGCGGTCTGTCAGTTCAACGACCTGGCGCTGGTCGAACTCACTGACGCCAGTCCGGGCAGCTTCGTGAACCCGTCCGTGCCGGCCTGGGGCGGTCCGGTGGGGCTGACCACCACCACTCCGGCCGTCGGCTCAAACATCTACACCTACGGCAACAGCTCGCTGCGGCTCGGCATCACCCTGCTCAGCCCCAAGAACGGGACCCTGCTGTCCAACGACCCGAGCGGGTGGAGCCACACCGTGCGCACCTACAACCCCGGCATCCCGGGTGACTCCGGCTCCGGGTTTCTTGACGCCACCGGCCACGCGCTGGGTGTGCTGTCCACGCTCAACGCCGGTGTGTCCGGCACCGTCACCGGCCCCAACGGGGTGTGGAACGCCATCGGTGACGTGGCCAAGGAGCTCGCCTATCTCAATGCGAACGGCGGCCTCGGCACCGTGAGTTTGGAACCGGGTACGCAGCCGTTCAACCCGAGCCTGGTCAACCTCCTTAACGGATGACCCGAGCTGGTCAGCGGGGCGCCAGCGCCCGCACCGCGGCCATGGGGTCGGGGTCGCCGATCGGCATGATCATGGGGAACGGGGTGGTGATGCCCGCGTCGATGTAGGCGTCGAGGCGGTCACGGCATGCGCCGGCCGAGCCCCACACCACCAAGTCGTCGACCACGGCGTCGGGGATGGCCGCCAGGGCAGCCTTGCGGTCCCCCGCCGCCCAGTGGTCCCACATGGCGCCCAGGGCGTCGCCCCGGCCCAACCATTCGTGGAACGCCTTGTACACGGGCACGTTGAGGTACGACGCGATCATCTGCCGGCCGATGGCGCGGGCGGTGCCTGCGTCCTCGGTGACGAGCACGAACAGCCGGGCCGCCAGCTCGGCCTCGGGCGCCACGGCGTGGACCTCGGCCGCCACCGTGCGGGCGTCCTCCGCGGAGA
>JANMIX010000447.1:0-6447 GCA_031376015.1 Acidimicrobiia bacterium
CGCCCCCCGGGAAACCACCAGAGCCGGAGCCGAAGCCGGATGCACCCATCTCGCGAACCTGGTCGTAGCTCCTCCGCTTCTCCTCGTCACCGAGGACGTCGTGCGCGGCGGAGATCTCCTTGAAGCGCTCCTCCGAGGACGAATCGGGGTTGGCGTCGGGGTGGAACTTCTTGGACAGCTTCCGGTACCCCGTCTTGATCTCATTTGCGGTGGCCGTGTCGGCCACTCCGAGCGCGGCGTAGTAGTCATTCACGAACCACTCCCGGGGCGTGCTCACGGCTAGCCCCTGACTTTCACCATGGCGGCACGCAGCACCTTGCCCCGCCAGCGGTACCCGGTGCGCAACGTCTCGGTGATCACCGGTTCGGTCTGGCCTTCCTCGGCCGGCTCGTGGATCACGGCCTCGTGCAGGTTCGGGTCGAACGTGTCGCCATCGGGGGCGATGATCTCCAACCCGTCCTTGGTCATGGTGTCGAACAGCACCTTGTGGATCGGCGTGATCCCGTCGATGCCCTGGATGATGGCGCTCTCCAGCGCGTCGAGCACGGGCAGCAACTTGCCGGCCAATTCGGCCATGCCCGACGCCCGGCCCTCGTCCAGTTGGCGGTTCACCCGCTTCTTGTAGTTCTCGAACTCGGCCTGCAGCCGCTGGGCCACCGCCAGGTACTCGTCGCGCTGGGCGGCCACCTGGGCCAGGTCGGTCTCGATCACCGCGGCGGCCGCGGCGGCATCGGCGTCGAGGTCGTCACCGAGCCCCTCGCCGGACGCGGCCGGAGGAGCGGTGGGCTCCTCCGGCGCGCTCTGGTCGCTGTCGGCACTCATGGCAGTCACGCGCTCTCGTCGTCGACGATCTCGGCATCCACCACGTCGTCATCGGCCGGGGCCTCGGTGGTGCCGGCCGCACCGCCGCCGTCCTGGTCGGCCGCGGCGGCCGCCTCGTAGAGCTTCTGGGTGAAGTTCTGCGACGACGTCATCAGCCGCTCGGTGGCCGACTTGATCGTCTCCACATCGGTGCCCGACAGCGCCGTCTTCAACGACTCCAGGGCCTCCTCCACCGAGGACTTGTCCTCGCCGGAGATCTTGTCGCCCTGCTCCTTGAGCAGCTTCTCGGTCTGGTACACGAGGGTGTCGGCGTTGTTGCGGGCCTCGGCCTCGTCACGCCGGCGCCGGTCTTCCTCGCCATGCGCCTCGGCGTCCTTGACCATGCGCTCGATGTCGTCACGGGCCAGCGACGACTGGCCGGTGATGGTCATCGACTGCTCCTTGGACGTGGCCCGGTCCTTGGCGGAGACGTGCACGCTGCCGTTGGCGTCGCTGTCGAAAGTGACCTCGATCTGGGGCACGCCCCGGGGCGCGGGCGGCAGGTCGACGAGCTGGAACTTGCCCAGGCTCTTGTTGAACTGGGCCATCTCCCGCTCGCCCTGCAGCACGTGGATCTCCACCGAGGGCTGCATGTCCTCGGCGGTGGTGAACACCTCGGTGCGCCGGGTGGGGATGGTGGTGTTGCGCTCGATGAGCTTGGTCATCACGCCACCCTTGGTCTCGATGCCCAGCGTCAGCGGCGTGACATCGAGGAGCAGCACGTCCTTGACCTCGCCCTTGAGCACGCCGGCCTGCACGGCGGCACCCACGGCCACGACCTCGTCGGGGTTGACGCCGCGGTGGGCGTCCTTGCCGGTGAGCTCGCGCACCAGGTCGACCACGGCGGGCATGCGGGTGGAGCCGCCCACGAGGATCACGTGGTCGACGTCGCCCTTCTCGAGGCGGGCGTCACGGATGGCGTCCTCGAAGGGCTTGCGGCACCGCTCCAACAGGTCCTGGGTCATCTCCTGGAACTTGGCCCGGGAGAGGGTCTCGTCCAGGTGGAGGGGACCTTCGGGGGTGGCGGTGATGAAGGGCAGGTTGATCTGGGTCTGCTGCACCTGGGACAGCTCGATCTTGGCCTTCTCGGCCGCTTCCTTCAGGCGCTGGGTGGCCATGTTGTCCTTGGACAGGTCGATGCCGTGCGCCGACTTGAACGTGTCGACCAGCCAGTCGATGACCTTCTGATCCCAGTCGTCGCCGCCGAGGTGGGTGTCGCCCGAGGTGGACTTCACCTCGAAGAGGCCTTCGCTGATGTCGAGCACCGACACGTCGAAGGTGCCGCCGCCGAGGTCGAACACGAGGATCGTCTGATCGGCGCCTTCCTTCTCCAGCCCGTAGGCCAAGGCGGCGGCGGTGGGCTCGTTGATGATGCGAAGCACCTCGAGGCCGGCGATCTGGCCCGCCTCCTTGGTGGCGGTGCGCTGGGCGTCGTCGAAGTAGGCGGGCACCGTGATGACGGCCTGGGTGACGGTGTCGCCCAGGTAGGCCTCGGCGTCACGCTTCAGCTTCATGAGCGTGCGGGCGCTGATCTCCTGGGGCGTGTACTTCTTGCCGTCGATCTCGGTGGACCAGTTGGTGCCCATGTGGCGCTTGACGGAGCGGATGGTGCGGTCGGGGTTGGTGATGGCCTGGCGCTTGGCCACCTCGCCCATGAGGACCTCACCGCTCTTGGAGAAGGCGACCACCGAGGGGGTGGTGCGGGCGCCTTCACTGTTGGGGATCACCACCGGGTCGCCGGCTTCGAGCACAGCAACGACCGAGTTGGTGGTGCCGAGGTCAATACCGACGGCCTTGGGCATGGGGAGCCTCCAGTGGGGGGTTGGGTCTTGCGGTTCGGGTTGCGACGGGTGTGTCTTCGTCTTCGGGGAGCATAGAAGTTGAGTGTCTGATTGACAACTTCGGGGTTTCGGCCCGATGACCTACGCGTTTACCGCTCCGAAGCCCGCACCCCGGCCGTGCCCCTCCCCGCGTCGGGCCCGGGCGGGCTCCACCACCCGTCGTGCTGGCTAACGTCACGGCGTGCCCTCCACGCTGATCCTGTTGCGCCATGGCCAGAGCGAGTGGAACGCCCTCAACCTCTTCACCGGGTGGTGGGACGTGGAGCTCACCGACCTGGGCGTGGCCGAGGCCGACCGGGGCGGGCGGTTGCTGCGGGAGGCCGGTGTGCTGCCCGATGTGGTGCACACCTCGGTGCTGGCCCGCGCCGTGCGCACCGCCAACCTGGCCCTCGACACCGCCGGCCGATCGTGGATCCCGGTGCGGCGGTCGTGGCGGCTCAACGAACGCCACTACGGCGACCTGCAGGGCAAGGACAAGAAGGCCACTGCCGAGAAGTTCGGGCCCGATCAGCTCAAGATCTGGCGCCGCTCCTACGACGTGCCCCCGCCCCCCATCGAGGACTCCAACGAGTTCGACGTGCGGGGCGACCCCCGCTACGCCGATCTGCCGCCCGGCACCGTGCCCACCACCGAATGCCTGAAGGACACCCTCGAGCGAGTGATGCCCTACTGGGTCGACGGCATCGTGCCCGACCTCCGGCTGGGCCACACCGTGCTGGTGGTGGCGCACGGCAACAGCCTCCGGGCCCTGGTGAAGCACCTCGACGGCATCGACGAGGCCACCATCACCGAGCTCAACATCCCCACCGGGAACCCGCTGGTCTACGAGCTCGACGACGACCTGCGGCCCCTCCCCCAGCCCGGCGCCATCGCACCGCTGACGGGCCGCTACCTCGACACCGAGGCCGCCGTCGCCGGTGCCGCCGCCGTCGCCGCCCAAGCCGGCTGACGCAGACCTAGACGACCGCGTTCAAGCTGAAGGAGAAGGTGCGGCGGAAGCGGCGGCGGCGGGCGGTGGCGCCCCTCAGCACGTAGCGGCGCACGGCCTCACGATCCCCTTCGTCGAGCTTGGCGCCTTCGGCGTCGGTGACCTCGAAGCGGTCGACGGCCAGGCCGTCGTCGCTGTCGATTCGGGCCGACTGCACCTCCACCCCGGCCGCCGCGAACGACGTGGCCAGGGCGTGCAGCAGGCCCGGCTTGTCGGGGGAGCGAACCTCGATGACCGAGTGCCACGGCGAGGCGTCGTCGTCGAAGGTCACCTGCGCCTCGGCCAGTGCCGGCGACGACAGGGGCACCTCGAAGCGCCCTTGGATCGACAGCCGCAGCGCGCCCGGGTCGGGCGGCTCCTCGGCCCGCACCAGGAACGACTCGAGGGCGGTGCCGTCGGGCCAGGTGGCGATGAGGGCTGCGCTCACGTCCAGGCCGGCATCGGCCAGCGCCCCGGTGACGCAGGCCAGCAGGCGGGGCTGATCCTTGGCGGCCACATCCACGAAGTAACCGCCCGTGGCCAGCGGGGTCACCAGCACCCGGGCCGAGCGCGACGGCATGGGATCGAGCAGGCGGACCTGGCGGGCGATGCCGGCCGAGTCCTGGTGCAGCACGTAGGCCCGGGGGGCTCGTTGGATGCGATCCACCAGATGGGGCTCGCCACCCACGAGGGCGGCGGCCTCGGCCCGGCGGTTCCCCACCAGGTTGCGGGCCTCCACACCGGTGAGGGCGGGGTTGGCCAGCGCCTTCTGCACCAGGTTGTGCAGCTCCAGGAGTTGCTCGAACTCCCATCGCTCGCGGTCGTCGCCCCGCACGGCCGACAGCAGATACAGCGCCCGGGCCTGCTCGGGCGTGTCGAGGTGCGAGGCCAGTTGCAGCACCGCTTCCTCGGTCATCCCGTCGAGCCGGTGCGACGCACCCCACAGCAGGTCGCGATCCTCCACCAGCGCGGCGATCTCCTTCACCGCGCCCGTGTCCAGACCCAACCGCCCGCCGATGACCTCCGCCAGCGACGCTTGGTTGCGCCGGCCTTCCAGCCCCTCCACCAGCAGCGCCCCCAGCAACAGCCATTCGGGATGGGCGAGGCGGGCGTACTCCTCCTGCAGCGGGTCGAACTCGTCGAGGGTGCGCAACCGTTCGATGGCGCTCCAGCGGTGCGTGCTCATGGGATCGACCCGGAACGGGTCGGCCTGGCGCTCGCGCAGGGTCTGGGCCACCTCGGGCAGCACTCGATCGAGGGCGCCGATGGTCTCGAGGAACCGCCACGAGCGGGCGTTGCCCTGGCGCAGCACCTCGAACAGCGCGGCGGTCACCTCGCCGTCGAGCTTGAGGTTGCGGAACTCCACCGAGGACAGCCAATCGAGCAGCCCGGCCGAGGGCCGGCCGTAGGCCACCGCGGTGGCCGCCTGCAGCGCCACCGTCAACCCCGTGTCGGTGGGCGGGTTGGCCGCCAGTTCCACCGAGCTGGCGTTGGTGACCAACCATCCCCCCGCTGGCTCGGCGTCGACCACCGCCACCGCCCGGGCGCCGCTGCCGCCCCGGATCCGGTTGTAGCGCAGCTTCAAGAGTTGCGGTGTGGCCAGGGTGGTGACCAGCACCACCACCAGCAGGGCGGCGTAGAGGTCGTCGCCGAGGACACCGTTCTGCAGCCCGATGGTGGCGAAGATCAACCCCACCTCGCCCCGGGGCAGCATGCCCAGGCCGATGAGCCACCGGTCGCCGGGCGTGCCGGCCGCGCCGATGGGGGAGACGAGCTTCCCCACCACGGCCACCACGAGGAGGATGGCGGCGTCGCGCAACACAGTGGGGCTGGCAAAGGCACCGATGTCCGCGTCGATGCCGATCTGCAGGAAGAACACGGGGATGAACAGGTGCCCCACCGGGGCGAGCTCGCGGCGGATGCGCGGCGCCTGCTCGGCCCGGTTGAGGGCGAGACCGGCGAGGAAGGCCCCCACGATGGGCGCCAGCGACGCCGCATCGGCCAGCTGGGCGAAGGCCAGCGCGAAGGCGAGCGCCAACGCCACCAGTGTTCCGGTCGAGCGTGAGACCCGCTCGACGAGACCGAACAGCGGGGGCGCCACCCGCAGGCCCACCAGCCCGCCCACGAGCAGGAAGCCGACGGCAATGGCGACGATCGCAACCACGGAGCCGAGCGACACGGAGCCCTCGGTGACCAGGCGCACCACGACCGTGAGCACCACGAGACCCATCACGTCGTCGGCCACCGCCGCACCCAGCACGATGCGGGCCTCGGTGGTGGCCAGGGCCCGCAGGTCGCCGAAGACCCGGGCGGTGATCCCCACGCTGGTGGCCGTGAGCGCGGCGGCGACGAAGAGCGACGTGTTCAGGTCGTCGGTGACGAACAGCCGCATCGCCGCGAACCCGAGGACCATCGGCGAGACCACCCCGACGGTGGCCACCAGCATCGAGGCGCGGCCCACCTTGGTGAGCTCGCCGAGGTCCATCTCGAGACCCACGTCCAGCAGCAGCAGGATGACGCCGATCTCCCCCAGGGTGCGCAGGACCTCATCGGCGTTGCCCACCACGCCGAGCAGCGATGGCCCGATCAGCACGCCGGCGACGATCTCGCCCACCACGGCGGGGATGCCGATGCGTTCGGCGAACTCGGCCGCCAGCTTGGCGGCCACGAGCACGATGAGGATGTCTCGCAGTACGTGGGCGATGTCCATGAGGGCTACGACGTTCTGTCAGGGGGCCGGCGGGCGGGCACGGCCAACGGCGGAAAACCGACCGGGGC
>JANMIX010000451.1:0-2345 GCA_031376015.1 Acidimicrobiia bacterium
ACGGGCCTTGCTGGAGTCGCCCACGAGCAGGTCCACCTCGGCGGGCCGGAAGAACTTCTCGTCGATGACCACGTGGCGCTCCCAGTCCAGACCCACGTGCCCGAAGGCGATCTCGCAGAACTCGCGCACGGTATGGGTCTCGTCGGTGGAGATGACGAAGTCGCCGGGCGTGTCCTGCTGGACCATGCGGTGCATGGCGTCCACGTAGTCGCCGGCGAAGCCCCAGTCGCGCTGGGCGTCCAGGTTGCCCAGCCGCAGGGTCTTGTCCATGTCGAGAGCGATACGGGCCACGCCGTGGCTGATCTTGCGGGGGGCGAACTCCAGGCCCCGCCGCGGGGATTCGTGGTTGAAGAGGATGCCGCTGCTGGCGTGCAGGTCATAGGACTCGCGGTAGTTGACCGTGATCCAGTGGCCGTACATCTTGGCGACGCCGTAGGGGGAGCGGGGGTAGAAGGGCGTGTTCTCGTTTTGGGGAACCTCCACCACCTTGCCGAACATCTCTGAGGAGGACGCCTGGTAGAAGCGGATCTCGGGGTCGGTGATGCGGATGGCGTCGAGCACCCGGGTGACACCCAGCGCGGTCACCTCGCCGGTGAGCACCGGTTGGGTGAAGGAGGTCTGCACGAAGGACTGGGCGGCCAGGTTGTAGACCTCACGAGGCTTGTGCTCCCGCAGCATGTGGATCATGGAGGCCTCATCCAGCAGATCGCCCGGAACGAACTCGATGCGGTCCTGGATGTGGGCGATGCGCTCGAAGTTGGTGGTGCTCGAGCGCCGCACCATGCCCACGACCTCGTAGCCCTTGTCGAGCAGCAACTCGGCCAGGTAGGAACCGTCCTGGCCGGTGATTCCGGTGATGAGGGCGCGAGGTGCCATCGCTAAGTCCTAGCACCGACCACCGCGGGGCCAAAGCCGGAGGGCTCCGCCTGGAGGCGGGAACGAACTACGGGATCAGGGAGCGGATCCGCCGGAGTCCGCGCCGGCGCGCACGCGGGCGCGGGCGTCGGCCAGTACGTCGGCCAGCGTGGTCGCCAACGGGATCTCCGCGTGCCATCCGGTGGCCGCCCGAAGCAGGCTGTTGTCGCCTCGCAGAACGGGGAGGTCCACGGGTCGCACCAGGGTCGGGTCCACCACCGCACGCAGCGGGCGCGTGCTGCCGGCCATGAACTGCTGCAGAAGATCCGACATGCGCACGTCGGTGCCGCTGCAGACGTTGTAGGCCTCACCGGGCGTACCGGCCTCGATGAGGCAGCGGTAGGCGCGCACCACGTCGCGCACGTCGGTGTAGTCGCGTCGCGCCTCCAGGTTGCCGACGGCGAGTTCGTCGTGTCCTTCCATCTCGGCGCGGGCCACCCGCTCGGCGAAGGCGGCTGCCGCGAAACGGGCGGTCTGGCCGGGGCCGAGGTGGTTGAAGGCCCGGGCCCGGACGACGTGCTGGGAGTAGCCCAGCCAGGCCTGCAGCGCGAGGTAGTCCGCCGCCACCTTGCTGGCGGCGTAGGGGCTCGCCGGTCGGAGCGGGCTGTCCTCGCGCAGCGGCAGTTCGGACTCTTCCACCAGGCCATAGATGTCGGCGGAGGACACCACCAACACCCGCTCCACACCCGCCACGCGACACGCGCTCAACACGTTGAGGGTGCCCTCCGCGTTGGCCCGCAACGCAGCCATCGGCTCGTCCCACGAGCCGCCCACGTCGGCCCAGCCAGCGAGGTGGTACACCACCTCGGGGCGGCGCTGGCGAAGCACCGCCTCGATCGTCTCCGGCACCAGGATGTCGACCGAACCGTCGGCACGGTCACAGCCGCTGGCGTCGTCGCCCTCATCCTGCAGGTGGGCCAGCAGGTGCCGGCCCACGAATCCGCTGACACCGGTGACGAGAGCGCGCACGACGTGTAGTGCTAGCAGATGGCCTTGTAGAGGGCGCTCAGCCCGTTGGCCATTGCCGCCCACGAATAGCGCGTGCACCGCTCGGTGCCGCGTCGGATCAACTCGCTCCGCAGGACCTCGTCGGTGCAGACGCGTTGCAGGGCGGCGGCCAGAGCCGATTCGTCGCCGACGGGCACCAACAGCGCCGCATCGCCGAGGACCTCCACCAGCGCACCCGCATCGGAGGCCACCACGGGCAATCCGGCCGACATCGCCTCCAGCGGCGGGAGCCCGAAGCCCTCATAGACCGACGGGTAGGCGAAGGCGGTCGCCCCTCGTATCAGATCGGCCCGCGCCTCGGCGTCGACCCAACCCAACCGCACGATGCGGTCCCGATGGTGGGCGGTGTTCACGGCGGCGAGGAACTCCTCGACCCCCCACCCGTCCGGGCCGGCCACCACCAGGCGCACCTCGGCATCGGT
>JANMIX010000550.1:0-4246 GCA_031376015.1 Acidimicrobiia bacterium
CGCTTCCTCGCCGGTCAGGCCGTCCACTCCGGACGGGATGTCCACCGCCAGCACCGGCACAGTTCCGATGTCGGGGGCCACGTACGTGCCGTGGAACCCGGTGCCGTAGGCGGCGTCGACAACCAGGTCGACCGGCCCCAGCCGCGTGCCGGCGGCATCCTGCGCCTCCACCACCTGCACGCGCACGCCCCGGGCGCGCAGGTGCCGCGCCGCCTCACGCCCGTCGTTGCCGTTGTTGCCCTTCCCCGCCACCACGATCACCCGTCGCCCGTAGCCGCCACCCAGCAATCCCAGGGCGGCGCGGGCGGTCGCCCAGCCGGCCCGGGCGATGAGCACCTCGGTCGATTCGGGCGCGTCCCGGTCGATCGCCGCCATCTCCTCCGGGGTCACCACCGCGAGCACCCGGGCATGTTCGCACGCCGGCGACCCGGCAGCGCCGACCGCCGTGCGCTACAACTGAGGCCGTGAGCGCCACCACCGTCATCGCCGGCGATGCCACCGTGCAGGTGGACGCCACGATCTCGGGCGATCGACTCCTGCTGGCGGTCGCCGATCTGCCGACGGCCATCGGGTGGACCCTCAAGCCCGAAGGCATGTGCCGGGGCGAGGTGTGTGTGCCGCTCCTCGGGCGGGATCTACATCGGGGCACTGGTCCCGATCAGGCCGACCTCACCGAGGTGGCGGCGGCGCTGGGCCGGCCCCTCGCCATGGAGTTGAGCGGCGAGGACGCCATCGCCGTGCTCGGCGAGTCGGCGGCGGAGCAGGCGGTGGGGCTCCAGAGCGGCCGGGCTCCCGACTTCACACTCCCCGACCTGGACGGCAATGAGATTGCGCTGCGCGACTTCGCCGGACGCAAACGTCTGTTGCTGGCCTGGGCCTCGTGGTGAGGGTGTCGCTACGACCTGCCGGTCTGGCAGGCACTCCACGCTGAACTCGCCCCCCACGGTCTCGCCGCCATCTCGGTGAACCTGGACGCGTCGGTCGACGCCGCTCGACCGTGGGTGGAGGCCGCCGATCCGCGGCCCACCTACCCGATCCTGCTCGACCCGGCCTTCGTGGTCCCCGAGCGCTACGGCATGATGAACATCCCCTCGGTGGTGTGGATCGACGAGGATGGCGACCTGGTTCGAGCCCCCACCATCGCCCCGGGCGACGACACCTTCCGCTCCTTCACGAACGTCGACTCCTCCACCCATCACGAGGCGCTGCGCCGCTGGGTCATCGACGGCGAGGCCCCACCGGCAGAGGCGGCCACCGCGTCGCCTCCCGATCCGGCCCTCCAGCAGGCCCGGGCCGAACGGCGCCTGGCCGCCGCCCTGCACGCGGCGGGGCGCAGCGAGGCGGCCGAGGCCCACTTCGCCAAGGCCGAGGAACTCGCCCCGCTCGACTTCACCATCGTGCGCGGCTCGATGCTGCAGCGCGGCCTCGACCCCTTCGGCACCGAGTTCTTCGAGTTCTGGCAGCGCTGGGAAGACGCGGGTCGACCCGGCTACGGCGCCATGGGCTGAGAGGGTCTCAGGCCCTCCACTTGTCGGCCAGGTCGGCGATCGGCATCGTGAGCAGATCGACCACAGGCACCCCGGCCAGCAGGTCCTCGCGGAAGGTCGGCTCGGTCTCGGTGACCGCGTCGCGCAGGGCGGCATAGCGACCCCGGTAGCCCTGCAGCATGCCCCGAGCCGATGCCACGCCCAGGTGGTCGTGGAAGCGCACGTGCATGAGGGTGATGCCGGTGCAGAGGTTGTCCTTCACCTCCGGCACGATCACGATGGTGCGCCCGTCTCGCCGGCCCCGGGCCACGAAGATCTCCCGCTCAAAAGCCACGGTGTGCTTGGTGCCCCGAAGCACCGCATCGCGCTCCACCCGCGAGGAGATCTCGGCTGCGATGCCACCACGATCCACTACCGAGGCGGTGACGTCGGTGTCCTGCATCGCCGGGTCGCCGTCGAGGCGGTAGCGGATCCAACCGGTGACCTCTTCGACGGCAGGATCGAGGTCCGACAGGGTCCGCAGGGTGCGGTACGTGAGCGAGTCCCGCGGCGCACCGGCGGCCATCACCGCGGCCACCAGCGGGGCGTGCAGCAGCGTCTCGTCCGTGCGCGAGATGCCCACGGTGACGGTCTTGGCCTGATGCTTGATGGCGTCGATGGGGCGGGTGAGTTCCTCGATCGCCCTCGTCAGCGCCGTGGTCAGGTCGTCGACCACCACCGCGGGAGTGCCGATCTTGCCGTACTCCACCTGGTACCCGTCGAGGGAGGTGACGCCCATGGCGTAGCGGAACAGTGAGGCCAGCTTCACCGCCGTCGATGCCTCCAGATGCCCGTCGTAGGCATTGGCGCGCAGCCCGTCGAAGAACTGGGCGGCCAGCGGCTCGAACACCGGCCGCAGCCCCCGCAGCAGGCTGTCGCCGTCGACACCGGTGCGGATCGTGGAGACCGCCGATTCGATGGCGGCACGCGCCGAACGCAACGGCCGGGCCTGGGCGTCGATGGCCAGCGCCGCCTCGTACCCGAAGAGATGCCCGGCCATGGCCGAGAGCACGAAGGCCAGACGCGGATCCGAAACCGGCACCTTGATCACGTGCAGCGCCGCCCCGAAGCGATCCTCACCGTCGGACGCGATCACCACCGGAGCGGCCTTGTGCGCTCGGAAGATGGCGACTTCCTTGGCCACGTCGTCGGCGGTCGAGCCCGTCAGACCGGCCGCACATACGAGGATCAGCGGCTCGGAGGACAGGTCGATGTGCTTCTTGTCCTCGGTCGAATCACAGGCGATCGCCTTGTAACAGAGCTCGCTCAGCTTGATCCGAACCTCGAGTGCCGCGATCCGGTTGGTGCCGTTGCCCACCAGGGCCCAGTAGCGCCGCGGCGGCGCCACCTCGGCCGCCACCGCCCCGATGGTGGCCCGGCGGGTGAGGAGTTCGGCCAGCGCGTCGGGCAGCGCCTTGAGTCCGGCCAGCAGCGCCTGATCCACCTCCACGCCCACCGTCTCGACGATGGCCGCCGCCAGCACGAAACCGGCGGCGATCTGGCTATAGAGGGCCTTGGTGGAGGCCACGGACATCTCCACATCCCGCCCATCGGAGGTGTACAGCACGCCGTCGGCCTTGTCGGTGAGGTCGGAGTTGCGGCGGTTCACGATGGCCACGACATGGGCGCCACGGGCGCGGGCGACATCCACCGTGCGGTTGGTGTCGGTGGTCGTTCCCGACTGGCTGATAGCGACCACCAGCGTGTCGCTCATGTCGTTGCGCAGGCCGAATCCCGACAGCTCCGTGGCCAGCGCGGCGCGCACACCGAGACGGTCCGACGCGCCGGCGCGGTCGAGCATGCCGGCCAGTGCGGCGGCCAGGCTCTGGCCCGCCACATGCGCGGTGCCCTGGCCGATGGCCATGACGTGACGCACCGTCCCGTCGCGCAGGCCTTGGCGCACCACGTCGGGCAGGGTGTCGGGGCCGAGCACGACCGACAACGAACCGTCCTGGCCCACCAACTTGCCTCGCAGGGTCTTGCGGAACGAGTCCGGCGCCTCGCTCATCTCCTTGAGCAGGAAGTGGGGATGGGCGCCGCGGTCGATGTCGCGGGTGGTGATCTGGGCAGTCACCAGATCGCCGTCGGTCACGGGCAGGTCGGTGCCGTCATAGGAGCGGCGCGCGATTCCCTCTACCGTGCCGGGCCGGCTGCCGTCGAGCACGACGAGCTGGCCACGGCTGGCGCTGGGGTTCTCCGGGTTGGCCGGGGTCTCCCCGTCGAGGCGCAGGTAACGGTAGGTCTCCTCCACCACGCCGTAGGGCTCGGAGGCGACCACGTAGGCGTCCTCGGCCAGGCCGACGTACAGCGCCTGGCCACTCCCCCGCAGTGCCAGCGCAAGATCGTTGGGAGCGGCCGCCGCGGCGGTGGCGATGGCGACCGAGCCCTCGAAGGAGGCGACGGTGACCCGGAACGCCTCAGCCAGATCGGTTCCCTCGGCCAGGCGCCGGGCCACCAGAGTGGGGATGACCTTGGCGTCGGTGGCGATCTCGGGTGGGATGCGCAGCCCCTCGGCCGCCTTCAGGTCGGCGAAGTTGTCGACATCGCCGTTGAGGGCGCCAACCACGTAGGGACGCTCGACGCCGCCCTCCTCGGTGGAATCGAGCGGGTGGGCATTCGCCTCCGAGATGATGCCGACACTGGCCCAACGCGTGTGACCCAGCACCTGGACCTCGGCGTCACGACCGGCCAGGGCCAGGCGCAGCAGCGGGTCGGTGCGG